>CAUEKL010000025.1 GCA_959018215.1 uncultured Gemmiger sp. | reverse complement strand
TCTGCTGCGGCATTTCCGGCAGGCTTTCCTGTCCGAGGAACTGCTCACCTACCTGGGCGTGGTGGTGGCTTCCACCCTGGCCATTGCGGTCAACCTGAGCCAGATGTGCCAGAATTTTGCCGAAGCCCTGCGCCTGTCCTTTTTCCAGGTTTCCTCCATCATCACCACCACCGGCTACGCCACCACCGACTTCAACATGTGGCCGGCGTTCAGCCGTACCATTCTGGTTCTGCTCATGTTCCTGGGCGCTTGCGCCGGTTCCACCGCCGGCGGCCTCAAGGTTTCCCGTGTCATTATCCTGGCCAAGTCCAGCGTGCGGGAAGTGCAGCACATGCTGCACCCCCATGCGGTTACCACAGTCCGGTTTGAAGGTCGTCCCATGGATGACAAGACCGTCCGCGGTGCCAGTGTCTACCTCAGCGTTTATCTGTCCCTGTTCGTGATGTCCATTCTGCTGATCTCCCTGGACGGATTTGACCTGATCACCACCTTCACCGCTGTGGCCACCTGCATCAACAATGTGGGCCCCGGCCTGGAAGTGGTCGGCCCCATGGGCTCCTTTGCGGATTTTTCTCCCTGGTGCAAGTGGCTGCTCAGTTTTGACATGCTGGCCGGCCGCCTGGAACTGTTCCCCATGCTGGCCCTGTTTGCTCCTTCCACCTGGCATCGCCGTCGTCGCCGCGGCCGGGTGGCCCTGCGCTTCTGAATTTTTTCAAGGCAGCCTGCAAAGGCCCGGACCGTTTGGTCCGGGCCTTTGCTCATGCCGGAACGAACGAGAGCTCTGCCGGTCTACAACACGAAAGAAGGGACATTTATTGTACTTTTATCGGAATGCACAAATATTTCCGAAACCGCACTGTGCAACATGTACATGATTTTTGTAACCAAAATGAAATAAACAACAAATTATGCAAACAAACCGACAAATTGTGCGGAAAAGAATCTGCCGGAATATAAAAATGATACAATAAAGCTGCGAAAAGGATCCTGGTGTGGTTGTTATAGTCCGGAATATGACAGCCAAACGATTTTGGAGGAAACAATATGGAAAAACAAGTAAAGACGAGGGTGCCGCACACCATCCGCAATCGGGTGCTGCTGGTGCTGGCGTCCCTTCTGCTGGCTGTTGCTGCGGTTGGCAGCGCGGTTCTGTCCGTGCTGGCGGACAGTGTGGATGCCTTTGCCGCTACCCCTGTTGTCCAGATCAGTGACGAACAGAAAGAAATCAACCTGCAGGAAGCCAGCACGCTGGCCTCTCAGGTGGAGGCCGAGTCCACCGTTCTGCTGCAGAACAAGGACAACACCCTGCCTCTCTCTGCGGATGTAAAGAAAGTCAACGTGTTCGGCTGGGCTTCCACTGCCTGGCTGGCCGGCGGCAGCGGCTCCGGCCAGGTTACCTCGGTGGATGTGGATTTCCTGTCCGCTCTGACCAACTACGGCATCGAGTACAACACCGAACTGACCGACATGTACAAGAACTTCCAGGACGGCCGTGAATACACCGGTACGCTGTCCAGCTGGCCGGAGCAGTCCTGCCGCCTGTATGAACCCAGCATCGACGATACGAACTACTACTCCCAGACCCTGCTGGACAACGCCAAAGCCTTCTCCAACACCGCCATTGTGGTGTTCGGCCGTCTGTCCGGCGAAAGCAACGACTGCACCCAGGTCCAGTACAAGCGCACCACCAAGGGCGGTGATATCGTGGAAGACGACAGCCGCACCTACCTGGATCTGTCCACCGAAGAAGTCAGCCTGCTGCAGTATGTGGCTGCCAACTATGAAAACGTCGTCGTTGTGCTGAACACCGGCAACGTCATGGCTGTGGGTGAAGTGGAAACCATCCCCGGTGTGGATGCCTGCCTGGCTGTTGGCCTGACCGGCTCTGACGGCGCCTCCGTTCTGCCTGCGGTGCTGTGGGGCGAAACCGAGCCCGCCGGCCGCACCGCCGATACCTGGGCTTATGACTTCTCCACCGCTGCCAGCTACGCCAATGCGGGCGCCAACGGCGTGGGTGCTTACTCCAATGCGGAGGGCGTGTATCCCGCCGACGGCACCACCACCGGCAACGTGGGCAACCCTGCTTTTGCGTATGACCAGGTTTCCTATGTGGACTACGCCGAAGGCATCTACATCGGTTACAAGTGGTATGAGACCGCCGATGCGGAAAACTTCTGGGCGGATGTGAACAACGAGCATGGCGCCGGCTACGAGGGCGTTGTGCAGTATCCCTTCGGTTACGGCCTGAGCTACACCAGCTTTGACTGGAAGGTCTCCGGCCCTGCCAACGGCACTGCCCTGAACAAGGATGGCACCGTGGATGTCACCGTTACCGTTACCAACACCGGCAGCGTGGCCGGCAAGGACGTGGTGGAGCTGTACTACACCGCTCCCTACACCCCCGGCGGCATCGAAAAGTCTGCCGTGGAACTGGGCGCTTTTGCCAAGACCGACCTGCTGCAGCCCGGCGAGAGCCAGGATGTGACCCTGAGCCTGGCCGTGGAAGATATGGCTTCCTACGACTACAACGACGCCAACAAGAACGGTTTTACCGGCTATGAGCTGGATGCCGGCGATTATGTGATCACTCTGCGCCATGACGCCCACACCGTGGACGATGACGCCGCCGCCACCATCACCCTGAACCTGGCCGCCAATGCCCAGTATCCCACTGACAGCAAGACCGGCCTGGAAGTCAACAACAAGTTCACCGGTTCCGACGCCATCGACGGCATCAGCCTCGACGGCACCGATTCTGACCAGAACATCGTTTATCTGACCCGTGCAGACTTCGCGGGAACCTTCCCCACCCAGAATGTGGACAGCCGCCCCATGGCCGACAATCTGAAGGCCACCAACCTGTATACTTCCGATATGGCCGACGCCTGGATCGATGACAGCGATGAAGCCGTCACCACCGGCGCCAACAACGGCCTGAAGATTGAGGATGACAACGGGCAGACCACCGACCTGGGCTACCAGCTGGGCGCCAACTATGATGATCCCCAGTGGGATGCCCTGCTGGATCAGCTGACCGTTGACGAGATGGAAAACATGTACATCAACGCCTACGGCAATACCGTGGCCATGGACAGCATCAACAAGATGCAGGGTATTGATACCGACGGCCCTGCCCAGGTTGGCAGCTGGGGTCGTCCCAGCGGCAAGACCATCGGCTTCCCCAGCGCTTCTACGGTTTCTCAGAGCTGGAACACCTCTCTGGCACTGGAAATGGGCCATGCCCACGGCAAGATGGCTCTGCAGAACGGCTACAGCGGCCTGTATGCGCCTGCTGCCAATATGCACCGCAGCCCCTTCGACGGACGCAACTACGAATACTATTCCGAAGACAGCTACCTCTCCGGTGAAATGAGCGGCAACGCTGTGAAGGGCATTCAGGATATGGGTGTCTACTGCTACGTCAAGCATCTGGTCTGCAACGACGGTGAATCCGGCATCTACCGTGACTCCGTGTACACCTGGATGACCGAGCAGGCTCTGCGTGAAATCTATCTGGAACCCTTCCGCATCATGATCGAAGACTATGACGCCCAGGGCATGATGAGCTCCTACAACCGTATCGGCGGCGTGTGGTCCGGCGGCAGCGAAGCTCTGCTGACCGGTGTGCTGCGCGACGAATGGAACTTCCACGGCGCCGTCATCACCGACTATGCGGACCACCACCAGTATATGAGCGGTGACGCGGCCCTGCGTGCCGGCGGCGACCTGTGGATGGCCGGTTTCGGCGGCGGTGAACTTGCCTGCGAGACCCAGTCCAACAGCTATATGCAGGCTCTGCGCCGTGCTGCCAAGGATACCCTGTATATGTACCTGCATGTCCGGGTGATGAACCGGGATTACAGCCAGCAGATCGGCGATGAAAGCGTTCTGCGTCCGCTGTTCAAGGCGCCCATGGCCAACTGGCGTATGCTGGTGGTTGCCATTGACGTGGTGGCGGTCGTGCTGTTCGCCCTGGCCCTGCGCGCCGTTATTCTGGACAACAAACTGCGCAAGGCTGCCAAGAATGCTGAGAACAACAAGAAAGATTGATTTTGATTCGAGACAGGAGAGTGCAATTGACGTGAAATACGCAGAAATCATTCAGCAGCTTACGCTGGAACAGAAATGCGCCCTGCTCTCCGGCGCGGCCACCTTCAAGTCCCGTGCACTGCCGCAGTACGGCATTCCGGAGATCTGGCTGTCGGACGGCCCCCACGGTCTGCGCAAGCAGGCCGGCCCGGCGGACCATCTGGGGCAGAACCCCAGTGAGCCGGCCACCTGTTTTCCCACGGCCAGTGCCGTGGCCAGCAGTTGGGACCCTGCTTTGGGGGAGGAGATCGGTCGTGCCCTGGGCGCCGAGGCCGCCGCACAGGATGTGGCGGTGGTGCTGGGCCCGGGCCTGAACACCAAGCGCAGCCCGCGGTGCGGACGCAACTTTGAGTATTTCTCGGAAGATCCCTATCTCTCCGGCAAGATGGCTGCCTCCTACATCCGCGGCATTCAGGCAAACGGTGTCTCCGCCTGCCCCAAACACTTTGCCGCCAACAACCAGGAGCTGCGCCGTATGGCCACCGACTCGGTGGTGGATGAGCGTACCCTTCGGGAGCTGTACCTGACCAACTTTGAGATTGCCGTCACCGAGGGCCATCCCAAAACCATCATGACCAGTTACAACCTGGTCAACGGTACCTACGCCAATGAAAATGCCCATCTGCTGAAGGAAATCCTGCGGGATACCTGGGGCTTTGACGGTGCTGTCGTCACCGACTGGGGCGGTTCCAATGACCATGCCCTGGGTGTGAAGAACGGCTCGACGCTGGAAATGCCCGACCCGGGCCTGGATTCGGTGCGCGAACTGGTCAAAGCGGTGGAGAACGGCAAAATCAGTGAGGTGGATGTGAACGCCCGGCTGGAGGAACTTCTGGAACTGGTGTATTCCACCACCGCCGCGCTGGAAAAGGCCCCCAAGACCATTGACTGGGACGCTCATCACGCCCTGGCCCGCAAGGCCGCCGCCGAGAGCATTGTTCTGCTGAAAAACAAGGGCGGTCTGCTGCCGCTGGACCCTCAGGCAAACATCGCCGTCATCGGTGACTTTGCGGACAAGCCCCGGTATCAAGGGGCGGGGTCCAGCCTGGTCAATGCCCCCAGGGTGGACAGCTTCCGGCAGGTGTTCGAGGCCAGCGGCCTGAAGAATGCCGGCTTTGCCAAAGGATTTGAACGCGGAGGCAAGGCCAACCCTGATTTGCAGACCGAGGCGGTGGCCCTGGCCGCAAAGGCGGACGTGGTACTGCTCTTCCTGGGCCTGGATGAGGTCAAGGAAAGCGAGGGACTGGACCGCAGCGACATGAAGCTGGCCCAGAACCAGATCGATCTGCTTTTGGCTGTTCACCGCGCCAATCCGCGGGTTGTGGTGGTACTCAGCTGCGGCAGCGCTGTGGAGACCGGCTGGGCAAGTCATTGCCAGGGGTTGGTCTGGGCAGGGCTGAGCGGACAGGCGGGGGCCGGTGCCGTGCTGGATGTGCTGACCGGCAAGGTCAGCCCTGCCGGCCGCCTGGCCGAGACCTGGCCCATGCATTGCGAGGACAACCCCAGTTACGGCAACTTCGGCAAGGACGGCCGCAACGTTGAGTACCGCGAGGGCCTGTATGTGGGGTACCGCTACTATCAGACGGCGGGCGTGCCGGTTGCCTATCCTTTCGGTTACGGCTTGAGCTATACGACTTTCCAGTACAGCGACCTCCAGGCTGCGCCGGAAGGCGTCAGCGTAACGGTGAAGAACACCGGTGCCATGGCGGGCGATGAGGTGGTGCAGGTTTACATTTCCAAACCCGATGCCCGGATTTTCCGCCCGATGCAGGAGCTGAAAGGCTTTGCCCGCGTCCATCTGGAAGCAGGGGAGAGCAAGACGGTTTCCATCCCTCTGGACGACAAGGCGTTCCGTTACTGGAACGAACCCGCCGGCCACTGGGCGGTGGAAGGCGGCCGTTATACCGTTCGTGTGGGGGCTTCCAGCGAGGACATTCGCCTGGAAACTGCCGTCACGGTGGAATCCACCGGCGATGCGGACCCCTACGCCGGGCAGGCTCTGCCCCACTATGTGAGCGGGCAGGTGCAGGATGTACCGGACAATGAATTCACTGCCTTGCTGGGACATCCCATCCCGCAGCCCAAGGTGTCCATCGACCGTAATATGACCCTGGGTGAGATCGGCCATGGCCGCAGCCCTCTGGGCTGGCTGGTGCATGTGATTCACAAACATCTGCTGATCAAGAGCCTGGAAACAGGCACCCCCGATCTGAACCTGCTGTTCAACTACAACATGCCGCTGCGCGCCATTGCCAAGATGACCGGCGGTATGGTCAGCATGGGTATGGTGGACGGCCTGGTCATGGAGCTGAAAGGCTTCTGGATCATCGGCATTCTGCGCTTGCTGTTTGAGCTGGTCAGAAACAACATCCGGAACAGCAGTATGCGCAAACGCCTGGCCCGGAAAAAGGAGGACAACTGATGGAAGTGTGGAATCGTTTTGCGGCCAGACATCCGGCGGCCGCCAAATGGGTACGGGAAGGCGGGCTGTTTGTTATCGTCAGCAACCTGATCACCGTTTTCAAGTACCTGATGCTTCAGTTCCTGCCCGCGGCTTTTGCGGGTCTGGGCGATGCCAGTTTCGGCTGGCCCGGCATTCCGCTGACCCTGTTCGGGGAAACCTTTGACTGGAATATCCTGGGGTATGACCAGGCCCACGGCGGACTTGCCTACTTCTGTGCCTACATGGTTGCCATGGTCGTCGGCGAGTGCATCAACTTCCCCATTCAGCGCAACTTCGTCTTCCGCTCCAAGGGCAAGCTGGGCCCGCAGATCGCCTGGTATCTTGTGGCCTTCTGCATCATTACCTGCATCGTAAACTCCATCAACTGTATCTGGGTTGCGGTGGCCGGCCTGCTGGTGCCCGATTTTATCTACAACATCGGCACTACCGTGCTTAACGGCGGTATCTCCATGGTGGTCTTCTTCTTTGTAAACAAGATCATCTTCCCGTCGGCGGACGGCAAGGCGGAGCCTGCCAAAGCCTGAACCATTTTCTGACCGGCAAACGGAACAAAAGGAGCCTTTTTGCGGCGGCTCTGCGTTCCCGCCGCACTGTGCGCCTCTGCCTTATTTCGGCAGGGGCGTTTTTGTATGCAAAAGCACCCGGCGGCATACACATGGGGCAGAACCACACCGAAGGAGGAAAAGGAGCCATGAAGGTTTCCGGTAAAACCGTCCGCCGCTGCCTGGCGGCGCTGCTGGTGCTGTGCCTTGTGATTTATTTTTTGTCCGGCCGATGGAAGCAATCTTCCGGGGCAGAAACCGCCATTCCCGATGACCGCCTGGCGGTGCAGGCGGCCGCTGTGCTGGAGGGGCGTTACGCCTGCCTGACTTTTGACGACGGCCCTTCGGAAAACACCGCCGCCCTTCTGGAGATCCTGGCCCGGTATCAGGCGCACGCCACCTTTTTTGTGACGGCCCAGCCCATCAATGAACCCTACTTCAACCAGCTGCCCCTGATTCAGACCGGCGGACACCAGATCGCCCTGCACAGCGCCAGCCATCGGTATGCAGACATCTACAAAAGCTCCACCGCTTTCTGGCTGGATATCAAGCAGCTGCGCCAGACCCTGTCTTCCTGGGTGGATGTGGACCAGATCCATTGGCTGCGCTTTCCCGGCGGCAGTACCAACACCATCAGCCATCGCTACGGCGGCAGCGGCATCATGAAAGAGCTGGTTGCCCAGGCGGAGGAAAAAGGATACCACTGGATCGACTGGAATGTCTGCGCCGAGGACGCCACTTCCTCCCATCCGGACGCCGCTGCCATCCTGCAAAATATCCAAAAGGGGGCCGAAGGACGGGATGTGTGCGTGGTGCTGATGCATGATACGGCCGCCACCGGGGAAACGGTGAAGGCACTGCCACGGATTCTGGACTGGTTTTCTCAACAGGGGTATGAATTTTGTACAGTTGAGCAGATGTATACCATGACAAAAGAAGAGTAAGTTGCAAAAGGGAATTGCAAAGACTCTGAACACCATGTATAATAAGAACAAATCAAAGGCGTGTGACGCCCGGATTCTAGGAAGTTTGCACATGAAAAATACCCAAAGCCGCCGCATAGCCCTGTGCGGTGTGCTGGCTGCGCTCACGGTCGTGATCCTGCTGGCGGGCAATGCGCTGGGCATCGGCACCTATGCCGCGCCCATGCTGGCATCGTTTCTGCTCATCCCGTCGCTGGTGGAATATGGCCCCCGCGCCGCCCTGACCCAGTATGCGGCCTCGGCGGTGCTGGGGCTTCTCCTTGTGCCGGACCCGGAACTGTCCCTGTTCTACGCCATGGTCCTGGGACCTTACCCGGTGCTCAAAACGGTGCTGGACCGGCTGCACCCGGCACTGCTCCGCTGGGGCGCCAAACTGGCGGCGTTCAATCTGTCGGCAGTATTGATGTACGCGTTGCTGCGTCTGGTGTTCCTGCCCGATATTCTGGAGACCATGCCTGCCACCGCCGCCCTGACCGCGGTGCTGGTGGTCCTGTGCAACCTGGCATTTCTTTTGTGCGACCGCGCTGTGGCTGCGTTGACCCTGGTTTACCGCTTGCGTCTGCGCCGATACTGGAAAAAACGCTTTTGAGCTTGGCGAACAAGCTCAGGAAAGGAAGATCAACCATGTGGTATCAAAATGCTGTGGTCTACCAGATTTACCCGCTGGGACTGTGCGGGGCGCCCCTGCAGAATGACGGCGTGCCCGAACACCGCCTGCTGCGGGTGCTGGATTGGGTGGACCATATCCGGGATCTGGGAGCCACCTGTGTGCTGTTCAATCCCTTGTTTGAGAGCGACGCCCACGGCTATGACACCCGGGACTATCAGAAGGTGGATGTGCGCCTGGGAACCAACGAGGACCTGCGCCGTGTCTGCCAGGCCTTTCATGAAGCCGGCCTCAAGGTCATGTTTGACGGTGTGTTCAATCATGTGGGCCGTGGGTTCTGGGCTTTCCGGGATGTGCAGGAAAAACGCTGGGACAGCCCCTACAAGGACTGGTTCAACATCCACTTTGACGGCAACACCAACTATAACGACGGCTTCTGGTATGAAAGCTGGGAAGGCTGCAACGAGCTGGTCAAGCTGAACCTGCACAATCCCGCCGTGCGGGAGCATCTGTTTGATGCCATCTCCTCCTGGGTGCGGGATTACGACATCGACGGCCTGCGTCTGGATGTGGCTTACTGCCTGGACCTGGATTTCCTGGGGGCGCTGCGTCAGTTTACTTCCTCCCTCAAGCAGGACTTTGTGCTGGTGGGTGAGACCCTGCACGGGGACTATAACCGCTGGATGAACGACCATGCCTGCCATTCGGTCACCAACTACGAGTGCTACAAGGGGCTGTATTCCAGCTTCAACACCGGCAACATGCACGAGATCTCCTACAGCCTGAACCGTCAGTTCGGCTCCGAGCCCTGGTGCCTGTATACTGGCCGCCAGCTTCTCAGCTTTGTGGATAACCACGATGTGACCCGCGTGGCCAGCATCCTCACCGACAAGAAGGAGCTGGAACCCCTGTACGGCCTGCTTTTCGGCATGCCCGGCACCCCGGCCGTCTACTACGGCAGCGAGTGGGGCATCACCGGCGAGAAGAAGGACGGCGACCCCGCCCTGCGCCCGGCCATCGAAAAGCCGGAGCACAACGAACTGACCGACTGGATCACCGCCCTGGCTGGTGCCCGCGCTGCAAGCCCGGCGTTGTGCCACGGCAGCTACCGCAACATTCTGGTACAGCCCAAGCAGCTGATCTTTGAGCGCCGCAGCGGGGAGGACCGGGTCCTGGTGGCCATCAATGCCGACAGCCAGCCCTACCACGCCGACTTCAACGCCGAGGCGGGCTGTGCCGTGGATCTGATCACCGGCAAACCCCATGATTTCGGGGGCGGAAGCGATCTGCCGCCGTACTCCTGCGCCTTCTGGAAGACCGAGTGATTTTCCATCGGGATGTTGAGAAAATCTCCGTTTGAACGGAAAAGAGGGACCCTTTTATGTGGCTGCTGTTTGCTGCCGCGTCCGCGTTTTTTGCCGGTATCACCGCCATCCTTGCCAAGTGCGGCATCCGGCAGACCGATTCCACCGTTGCCACCGCCCTGCGCACCTGCGTGGTGCTGATTATGGCTTGGGTCATGGTGCCTGTGTCCGGCCAGTGGACCGGCATGCAGGCTATCACCGGCAGATCCATGCTGTTTCTGGTACTGTCCGGCCTGTGTACCGGCGCCTCCTGGCTGTGTTACTTCCGGGCTTTGCAGATCGGGGACATCAACCGGGTAGTTCCGGTGGACAAGACCAGCACGGTGCTGACCATCCTGCTGGCCCTGATCTTTCTGGGCGAGGGCGTCACCCCAATCAAGGTGGCAGCCATGGTCCTGATCCTGGCCGGTACCTGGCTGATGATTGAAAAAAAGCAGAACACCGCCGCCGCATCCTCCGGTCATGCTTGGTTCTGGTACGCGGCCGGGTCGGCATTCTTCGCCAGCCTGACCTCCATCCTGGGCAAGATCGGCGTCAGTGATATCGGTTCCAACCTGGGCACCGCCATCCGCACCACCGTGGTGCTGGTCATGGCCTGGGTCATGGTCTTTCTGGAAGGCAAACAGCGGCAGGTGTCCTTAGTGCCGCGCCGGGAACTGGGATTTCTGTGTCTGTCCGGGCTGGCCACCGGGGCTTCCTGGCTGTGCTATTACCGTGCGCTGCAGGACGGCCCGGCCAGTGTGGTGGCTCCGGTGGACAAACTGAGCATTCTGGTCACTGTGGCCTTCTCGGCCATCGTTTTTGGGGAAAAACTCAGCCGCAAGGCTGCCGTCGGCCTGGTGCTGAACGTAGCCGGGACCCTTCTGATGCTGTTGTGAATTTCTCTGTAAATCCAAACCGCCGTGTGGGACTTTTCTCACACGGCGGTTTTGTTTGCAATATTTCGACCCTTCCTGCACATACTGAGGTATGGAAAAGGAGGGAACCCCATGCCCGAACACACCGCGCGGCGCTTTGTGCGCCGCACTTTGGGAGCGCTGGCACTGACCGGTGCTCTGCTTGGAACTGTCGTACTGGGGCTGCGTGCAGCTGTGCCGGATACGTTTTATATAGAGCCGGGCAGTACCCTGACCCTGGCCTCCATGCCGTTTCTTAAGGCCGGGGACCCGGCAAAGGGAAGCGCGGCTGCCGTCAGCGGTACGACCGAAACCTCCAGCGCTAACCAGACCCTGCGCCTGTTCGGTGTGGTGCCGGTCAAGACGGTGCGCACCGTGGCCTGTGCCGCCCGCACCGTCACCGTGTCCGGGGCGCCGTTCGGGGTCAAGATGTTTGCCGACGGCGCGCTGGTGGTGGCGTTTTCCGACCAGCTCACCGCTCTGGGCACCGAGAACCCCGCCAAGGAAGCGGGGCTGCGCCTGGGGGATGTGATCGTTTCGGCCGCCGGGCAGACTGTGCACGGCAATGAGGAACTCTCCGCCGCCATCACCGCAGCGGAAGGGGATTCCATCGAGGTGGTTTATGTCAGGGACGGGGTACAGCATACCTGTGCCCTTACACCGGTGCGGGACCGGGACAGCGGTGCCTGGCGGGCCGGGGTGTGGGTGCGGGATTCCTCCGCGGGGATCGGGACCCTGACCTTTGTGGATACGGAGCGGGGGACTTTTGCGGGTCTTGGCCATGCGGTCAGTGACAGTGATACCGGCGCTGATTTTCCGCTGCTTTCCGGAGAGATCGTCCCCGTGACCATCATCGGGGTGCAGAAAGGGGCTGCCGGGACGCCCGGTGAGCTGCGGGGCGAATTTTCCGGCGCCGCAGCCCTGGGCACCGTCAGCGCCAACGATGCCACCGGGGTCTACGGTACCTTGCAGAACACTGCGGCAAACGTGTCCGGGCAGACAATGCCGGTGGCCGAGATCCAGCAGGTCGCTCCCGGCCCGGCACAGATCCTGACCACCATCGACGGCACCACCCCCCAGTGGTATGAGGTTACCATCGAAAAGGTGAACATGACCGCAGGGGACCCCAACCGGAATCTGCTCATCCGAGTCACCGATGAACGACTTCTCAGCGCAACCGGCGGCATTGTGCAGGGCATGAGCGGCAGCCCGGTGGTGCAGAACGGTGCCCTGGTGGGGGCGGTGACCCATGTGCTGGTCAACGATCCCACCCGAGGGTACGGCATCTTTGCCGCTACTATGCTGGACCGGGCCGACGCGGCGGGAAGCTGAGCCACTTTTTCCAGCGGTTGGAAGGTGTGCGGTGGGGAACAAGAGGGCGGAAAAGGGAGACAACCGGCAAAAAGGCGGCGAAAAAATGCCGAATGTGGGCCGGTCGTGCCGAACAGTGGGGAACCGTGTCGAATTTTCCCGAAAATTTCCTGTTGCCAGAATTGGTAAAATATGGTAATATTTCCATTGTCGAGAGAAACCTGCGCGGCCGGGCGGCTGGCCGCTGATGAATGAGGAGTGTATCACAATGGACAAGATCAAGTTTTTGATGACCGATACCGGCGCGCAGACCACGGCGCTGTGCCGCCAGGCGCTGGAGGACAAGGGTGTTGCGGTGACGGTGTGTGAGAAAAACGGCAGCAAGGCCCTGAAGGCGCTGCTGGACACCCATCCCCAGGCTGTGCTGCTGGATGCTTTCATGCCGGACCTGGACGCCATTACGGTGAAGCAGCGGTATGAAGCCCAGGATACCTCCGGTGCCCACACCACCTTCTTTGTGACCGGGGCCTTCCAGAGCGAGGAGATCGAGCAGGATCTGCTGGACAACGGTTTCTCTTTCTTTTTTGTCAAGCCTTTCGATGAGACGGTGCTGGTCAGCCGGGTGCTGAAAGCCGCAGGAACTCCGGCGCGGCCCCAGGCGTTTTCCCAGGACAGCGACGAACTCACTGTCACCGAGATCCTGCACCAGGTGGGGGTGCCTGCCCACATCAAAGGATATCAGTTCCTGCGGGATGCCATTCTGCTGGCGGTGGAGGACCACGAGTACATCAACGCCGTGACCAAGCGCCTGTACCCGGAAATCGCCAAGCGCAACGGCACCACGGCCTCCCGGGTGGAACGGGCCATCCGTCACGCCATTGAGGTGGCCTGGGACCGGGGGGATGTGGATACCCTCAACGGCTATTTCGGGTATACCATCCACAGCCTGCGGGGCAAACCCACCAACTCCGAATTCATTGCCATGATCGCGGACAAAATCCGCCTGGACAAGCGCCGCCGCGCCTGATTTGTCAAAAGTATACCGGCCATGATGACCTCCCGTCCCAGCGGGAGGCTTTTTTATTTCAAAACTTTTTCAATCTGCCCCAAAGCGGTAGATTTTTCCGTTGGATACTTGTATAATGATAGCATGGTCAAACTGGGGTGTGTGTACGCTGCGCGCCCCGATCCGAAACAAGAAAGGAGGCGCCGGTTCATGGCGCAGTCCGTAACGGCAATCCTGGTGGCGGCGGGGTCCTCCCGGCGCATGGGATTCGATAAACTCAGTCATCGTCTGCCCGGCGGTCTTACCGTATTGCAGACAAGCCTCCGCGCCTTTGAGCGGCATCCCCGGGTGCAGGAAATCGTGCTGGTGGCTGGGGCCAACCTGGACACCTGCCGGCAGCTGGCTGCGGCCTGCTCCAAGCCCTGCAAGGCAGTGCCGGGCGGGGATACCCGGGCGGAAAGCGTCCGCGCCGGGCTGGCGGCCGCCTGCGGGGAGATCGTGGCCATCCATGACGCGGCCCGCCCCTTTGTCAGCGAGGAGATCATTACAACAGCCATTGAAGCCGCAGAGCAAAACGGCGCTGCCGCCCCCGCCGTGCCGGTGAAGGACACGGTCAAGGTGGCGGACAAAAACAGCCGGGTGGTCGATACCCCCGACCGCAGCACCCTGTTTGCGGTGCAGACGCCCCAATGCTTCCGTCGGGAACTGTACCGCCAGGCACTGGAGGTGGTGACGGGGGAGAAAGCCGACCTTGTCACCGACGACTGCAGCCTGTTTGAACTGGCGGGTCTGCCCGTTGTGCTGACGCCCGGCGACTATGCCAACCTGAAAATCACCACCAAAGAGGACCTGAAAGGGGAAACCACCATGCGCATCGGACACGGATATGACGTACACCGCCTGGTCGAAGGGCGAAAGCTGATTCTGGGCGGGGTGGACATCCCCTATGAGAAGGGGCTGCTGGGCCACTCCGACGCCGACGTGCTGCTGCATGCCATCTCGGACGCCCTGCTGGGCGCCGCCGCCCTGGGGGATATCGGCAAGCATTTCCCGGATACCGACCCCCGGTATGAAGGTGCCGATTCCCTGCGCCTTTTGCAGGAGGTGGGCAAGTTGGTGAATGCGGCCGGGTACAGAGTCGGCAACATCGACGCCACCGTCCTGTGCCAGGCCCCCAAGCTGGCGCCTCATATCCAGACCATGCGTGCCAATATTGCCCGGGCTCTGGATGTGCAGGTGGAGCAGGTCAGCGTCAAGGCTACTACCGAGGAGCACCTGGGCTTCACCGGTCAGGGGCAGGGAATTGCGGCTCACGCAGTTGCCCTGCTGGAATCCTGAATAAATTCTCCCGAACTTTCCACCCGTAAGACGGTGTGATATACTTGATGAAAAGAGATTCGTTCCCGCCCTTTGCCCGGCGGCTGTAAGGAGGCTGTGACCGGCATGCTCGGCATTTACGATTTTTTCAGCGGTGTGATCAGCAACCTGCGCACCTTTGGCGTGCGCGACCTGGTGGACATTCTGGTCATATCCTTCGCGTTTTATGAGTTGTTCCTGTTTGCCCGCAAGTCCCGCGCCGGGCAGCTGGTGCGCGGCCTGATGCTGGCGCTGGTCTGCTTTGCGCTGGCCTATCTGTTTGAACTGCGCACCGTGCGCTGGCTGCTGAACAACTTCCTGCAGGTGGGCTTTATTGCCGCCGTGGTGCTGTTCCAGCCGGAGCTGCGCCGCACTCTGGAACGCCTGGGCCAGAGCGCCAACTGGACCGGGCGGCTGTTCAGCATCCGCCGCACCGACCCCTCCCTGCGGGCGGTGTGGCAGAGCGCGGTGGTGGCCATCTGCGATGCTGCCGAGCAGCTGTCCGATACCCGCACCGGTGCCTTGATGGTGCTGGAACGCAACAACAATCTGGAAGAGATCATCCGAACCGGTACGCCTCTTTCGGCCAACGTCATTCCGGAAATGCTGGGCACCATCTTCTATGAGGGCACCCCCCTGCATGACGGTGCCGTGGTCATCCGGGACGGGCGCATCGTGGCAGCCGGCTGCGTGCTGCCCCTTTCCAATAACCTGGAAATGGGCAAGGACATGGGCACCCGCCATCGTGCGGGTCTGGGCATGAGCGAAAACTCCGATGCCATTGTCATCGTCGTCAGTGAGGAGACCGGCATCATTTCCCTGGCCAAAAACGGCGTTCTGATCCGCCGCCTGGACCGCCAGAACCTGTTCAATCTGCTGCAGGAAGAGATCATCCCGCCCGAATCGGAAGAGGAGCAGAAGGTTCCTGTGTGGACCCGGCTGTTTGGCAAAGGAGGTGCCGTGAAGCATGCCGCTCAACAAAAAGAAAACTGAACAACCCGCCGTGACGCCCAAGGCACGGGAAAAACGCACCGTGTGGGATTATCCGGCGGTGATGTGGTGCGCGGCGCTGGCCTGTGCCGTTCTGGCCTGGCTCATCGTGACCATGTATTTCGACCAGGAAAGCGATAAGACCGTCACCATCAATTCCATCACCTATACCTACCAGTCCAGCACCTATACCAGTCTTGGACTGGACATCGTGGAAACGCCGGACATCTCCAATGTGACCGTGCGCATCAAGGGCAGCGGTACCATCATCGGCGGTATCCGGGAAAGCGATATCATGGTCTACCCCAAGTACTCCACCGTGCGCGGGGCGGGCACCGTGACCCTGGAACTGGGTGCGCGGTTCATTACCTCCGATTACGATAACCTGGGGATTGAACTTACCGTGGAAAACCCCACCACCGTGACGGTGGTCTTTGATAACGTGAGCGAAAAGACGGTGCGGGTCACCGCCGATACGTCCCAGATCGCCATTGCAGACGGGTTCATCCTGAACAGCGCCTCCTGCGTTCCGGCGGAAGTCACCCTCACGGGCCCCACCACCGAGCTGGAACAGATTGATTCTGTGGTGGCCACCGTCGCCTCGGAAGACAAATTGGATGATTCCGTTACCCTGGATTCCGCGCTGGAAATGCGGGACGCCAACGGCAACACGGTGACCCCGCAGTACACCACCATGGACAGCGATTCTGCGGCGGTGACCCTCAACGTGCTGCAGGTGCGGGAACTGCCCCTGACGGTGGATTTCATCGGTCTGCCCACCGGGTTTGATGTGTCCAGTCTGAAATATTCCCTGGACCGCAGCACCCTGCGGGTGGCGGGCCCTGCGCGCACCATCAGCAAGCTGAACGAACTCAGCGTGGCCAGCCTGGACCTGAGCCAGAGCTTTGCCTTTGACCGGGATTACCAGCTGGCGGTGGAACTGCCCGACGGCATCGTGTCCCAGGACGGCATCACCACCGTGACCCTGACCTTTGATACCACCAACATGACCAGTACTACCCTGAATGTCTCTACCATCCGGGTCATCAATGTGCCCAGTGACGCCGAAGTGGACGTGCTGACCAGCCGGATCAGCAATGTCACCCTGTACGGCCCGGCGGATGAAATCGCCGAGCTTTCGGCGGACAACGTGCTGGCCCAGGTGGATTGCCAGAGCATCTCGGTCACCGCCGGCCAGCAGACCCTGCCTGTGAATATCCAGGTCCCGTCTTCCAGCCGGATCTTTGCGGTGGGCAGCTACACGGTACAGTGCGCCATCACCACCCAGTAAACAAAAGAAGGAGAAAATACCCCACAGTGCTTTTGGTACGCAATATCCGCCTGCCGCTGACCTGCTCCGATCCCGGAGCCGAGGC
>CAUEKL010000024.1 GCA_959018215.1 uncultured Gemmiger sp. | reverse complement strand
CTGCTGGCGGGGATCCTGGCAGCCCGGGCCCGCAGCGGCAGCGACACCGCCCCCATGGCCGCCCGGCTGGAGGAGGTGCGGGCCTACGTCATTGCCCACTGCACCGAGAACTTCTCCCTGGACGAGCTGGCCGCCCGGTTTTACCTGAGCAAGTATTATCTTGCCCGGAGTTTCAAGCAGCGATACGGGGAGACCATCCTGGACTGCCGCCTGTCCGCCCGCATCGACATGGCCAAGCAGATGCTGCGCTACACCGACCTGACCCTGGGGCAGATCGCCGCCCGGTGCGGCTTTAAGGAGCAGGCGTATTTCACCCGGCGCTTCCGGGCTGCCGAGGGCCAGACCGCCACCGACTATCGCCGTGCCTGGCGGGGCAGACGGTAAGCCCCCGGCCGCCCGGTTGCCGGACCGGCTTTCCGGCCGCACAGAAGGTGTTTGGCCCGGCAAAAGAGTATTGGCACAAATAAAGGGAGGAGCCGTCCTTTTGGGGGACGGTTCCTCCCTTTGGTATGTCCGGGGCATCAGAAAACCGGACTTTCCGGTGCGTCTGCCTTTTCCAGCCGCACAAAGATTTTTTGCTGCAGATAGGAAAGGAACCCCACCCCGAGAAAGATCCAGAAAAGAAGCAGATAGGGCAGGGCCCGGGGGGCCAGCAGCGTGATGAGCCAGGGCGCCCACCCCAGCACAGCCAGCACCACCGACCAGGGCAGATGCCGCAGCGCCGCCACAACCGCCGGTTTGAGGATCTGCCGGACCCGCAGCCCCCACCGGCTGCACAGGTACAGCGCGTAGGGGATGCTCAACACCACCGTAAAAAGCAGGGCGCCTTCCACCACCGCCACCGGCAGGAACAGCACCGACCCGGCTGCAAAGCAGATGCGCAGGCAGAGCAGCAGCCATCCTGCCGCTGCCGCCAGCAGCCCCCACAGGGCGGTGGCGGTTTTCCCGTGCGCGGCCCAGGCTTTGGCGTAACTTCTGAGCACAGCAGGTTCTTCCCCGCACGCCATGCGGCGGCTGACCTCCGTCAGGGCCGCCGTGGAGGCGCCAATGGTCACGATGGGCAGGCTGGTGACCAGCCAGAGCAGATTGAGAAGCATCCAGTCAAAAACACGTTCCATCGCCGACCAGAAGCCGGAATCGTAGCGGAAAAATTTCATGGTATCATCCCTTCACAGCGCCCATGGCAACGCCCTTGGTGATGTTCTTGTTCAGCAGGATATAAATGAGGATGGCCGGCAGAGCGGACAGGGTCATGACCGCGAACTGAATGGCATAGTCCGAAGAATACTGGCCGGTGAATTCCAGCACCGCGAAGGGCAGGGTCTTCCAGTCCGGCGAGCTGAGGAAGGTCATGGCCATGACGAACTCGTTCCAGTTGTTCAGGTAGGTCATGATGGACACGGTGGCGATGGAGGCCTTCATCATGGGCAGCACGATGATGAGCAGGGTACGGTAGACCCCGCAGCCGTCGATGACCGCCGCTTCCTCCAGCTCCTTGGGCACCGAGTCCATGTAGCTGCTGGTGAGGAAGAAGCCCTGGGGCAGCGAGAAGGCCACATAGGGGATCAGCAAAGCCAGGATGGTGTCCAGGATCTTGATCTTGCTGAAGATGATGTAGTTCGGCAGCAGGGTGGCGTGGATGGGGATCATCAGCCCCATCATCAGCAGCATGGAGACCAGGCCGCTGAGCTTCCAGTGCATCCGGGTGCAGGCAAAGGAAGCCATGATGGCAAAGATGACCACCAGAACCACCGCCAGGGCGTTGATCAGGATGCTGTTGAATAGATAGTGCAGGAAGTTGCTTTCCAGCAGGGCCCGGGTGTAGTTTTCCCACCGGAAGGGACTGGGCCAGACCAGAATGCCGCTGGTAAACAGCTGGTCGCTCTCCACCAGGGAGAAATCGATCAGCCAGACCAGGGGGAACAGCTGGATGACGGCCAGGATGGCCAGGAAAACCGTGCCGATGTGAAAGCCTTTTTTGTGCTGACCAACCATATCAGGCCGCCTCCTTTCGTTCGGCAAACACCTTGTTCATGATGAGGGTAGCCGCCAGGCAGACAATGATGAAAACCACGCTGATGGCGTTGCCGTAGCCGTACTTGTAGGAACCGAAAGCCTGCTTGTACAGGTAGGTGGCCAGGAACTGGGTCTCGTTGCCGGGGCCGCCGTTGGTCAGCAGGTAGACCGTTTCCATCTGCTTGAGGGCGGAGATGATGGCCAGGGTGACGTTGTATTTGATGACGGGCTTCATCAGCGGCAGGGTGATGCGGAAGAAGATCTGCCGGTCGGTGGCGCCGTCGATGGCGGCTGCCTCGTACACCACCTGGTCGATGTTCTTGATGCCGGTGTAGTAGATCAGCATGCCCCAGCCGAACCCGTGCCAGATCAGCACCACCAGCACCGCCCAGATGGCGGTGCCGCTGCCCAGGGCGTTGAAATTGCCCTGATAGCCGAAGAATTCCAGAATCTTCTGCAGCAGGCCGAAGTTGGGGTTGTAGATGAACTTCCACAGGTAGGCGATGACCGCCACCGAGATGACGTTGGGCAAAAAGTAGATGCAGCGCAGCAGGCCCTCGGCCTTGCCCTGCAGGCGGTCCAGCTTCCAGGCCACAAACACGGCGATGGGATGCTGGATGCAGATGAACCCGATGGCCAGCAGGGCGGAGTTGAGCAGCGCCCGCCAGAATACGCCGTCCTGAAACAGGGTGATATAGTTGGCAATTCCCAGGAAGTTTGCCTTGCCCAGGCCCGAATAGTCGGTCAGGCTGTAGTAGACGCTCAGGATGATGGGCGCCAGAATGGCCACCACGAAGGTCAGCAGGCCCGGCAGCACCAAGGAGAAGATTACCAATTTATTGCTGTACAATTTGTGCATCTTTCATTTCTCCTTAGAAAGATTTCTCCTCAGAAAGACTGTGGCAGGGAGCACCTCCCTGCCACAGTGGTTTTTTCCGGGGGAATCAACCGTTTTGCAGGTTGGTGAAGAAATCATCCACCGAGATCATGCCGGACAGCACTTCCGCCGTGGAATCCTCGGACAGAGTCTTGTAAGCACTGTCGCCCAGGTCGTTGTAGGTCATGCCGGTGATGCCCGACGCGGTGTTCAGCGCGTTGATGATGTCATTCTGCAGCGGGGTCTCGTTGCCGGTCAGGTACTGGGAGAAGTCCTGCGCAGACATGCAGACGCCGTTTTCCCAGCTGAGCTTGGACCAGTTTTCCGGCTGGAACATGTAGTTCAGCAGAGCGGTGGCCTCCTCCTTGACGGCGGAGGAGGAAGAGATGGCGTAGCCGCCGCCGTTGTAGGCGCCGATGACGCCCTGGCCGTCGCCGTCAAAGTCCGGCATGGTGAAGTAGCCCACCTCAAAGTCCGGAGCCATGGACATTTCCCAGCTGCCCATGAAGAACATGGCGGACTGGCCGTTCATGAACAGGTTCATGGATGTGGCGTAGTCGGTGGTTTCAAAGCCGGGCTGGAACAGCAGGGACGCCTGCTCGGAGGCGGCGGTGACGGTGTCCTTCCAGGCAGGGTCGGAGTAGTCCTTGTTCTGCACCGAGTTCACCATGGTGGTATAGGTGTCGGCGCCCTTGACGGTGCCGATCATGCAGTTGATGAAGTGGGCCAGGGGCCATTTGTCCTGGCCGTCCATGGCGATGGGGGAGATGCCGGCATCCTGGAAGACCTGCGCCGCAGCCAGCAGCTCGTCCCAGGTGGTGGGGACCTCGACGCCGTACTGGGCAAACAGGTCCTTGTTGTAGTAGAAGCCCAGCACGTCGGTGTTGCGGGGCAGGCCGTAGATCTGGCCGTCATAGGTGACGCCGTCCAGCGAACCCTCGGTAAAGCCGTAGTCGGCGTAATCATCGGCGTTCAGCGGTTCCAGCGTACCGGCGGCCACCACCTCGTCCAGGAAGGAGGGCGAGCACCAGATGTTCACCAGGTCCGGCATGTTGCCGCCGGTGGCGTAGGCCTTGAACTTGGTCTTGTAGCTCTCGTCGTCCAGGGCTTCCACCTCGATGGTGACGTTGGGGTTTTCTTCCATGTAAGAGTCGAACAGCATCTGTTCGATCAGGCCCTGGCCGGTGGTGCGGTCGGTCAGGTTGGAAAAGACCTTGATGGTCACGGCACTGTCCCCACCGGTTTCCGCCGCTGTGGTGGTGTCGGTGGTGGCGGCGGAAGAGCTGCCGCCGGAGCAGCCGGCCAGGGTACCCGCCAGCATGGCGCCGCAGAGCAGCAGCGCAGACATTCTTTTGAAGTTCATATTCAGTCCTCCTATCCTTTTTGCCCCGTTGGGGTGCGGGGTCTTTGACTGTCTTTATTGTACGTGTTTCCCCAAAAGCAAACCACCGGTGGAATTATCCGAAGTGTTGAAAAAATCTACTTCCCCGCAGGATTTTTACCGGGCTGCCCACCGCCGGAAACGGAAAAGGCGGCCCCTTCGGGCCGCCTTTTCCGGGTTCCGGCAGGGTCCATCAGCCCCGGCCCTCCGGCGGGTCATCCGGTTCCCGCAGCGCCTTGATGCGCAGCGTCACCCGGGTGCCCACCCCCACTTCGCTGTGGATGGTGGCGCCGTATCCGTCGCCGTAATACATCTGCAGGCGCCGATGGACGTTGTACACCCCAATATGGGAACTGCGGCGGAAATCGCCGCTTTTCTGTTTGAGAAGAAGTCCCCGGGCGGTCTCCTCATCCATGCCCACGCCGTCATCGTCCACGTGCAGCAGCAGGTCGGTATCCCCGTCCAGTTCCGCCCAGATGTGAATCCGGCCGTCCTCGATCTTCTTTTCGATGCCGTGGACGATGGCATTTTCCACAATCGGCTGGATAATCAGCTTGGGCACGTCAATATTGCCGAAGGAGGCCGCCACATCCACCTCCACCTGCATTTTGTCCCCGTAGCGGACCCGCTGGATCTCCAGGTAATCCTCCAGGGAGGCCACCTCCTTGGCCAGCACCGTAAAATCCCCCGGGGAAAGGGAATACCGCAGCAGGCTGCCCAGGCTGCAGGCCATATCCCCCACCTGGTCGGCGCCGGAAAAGCGGGCGGTCCAGTTGATGGTATCCAGGGTATTGTAGAGGAAATGGGGGTTGATCTGCATGCGCAGCGCCCGCAGTTCGGTGCTCTGGCGCATGAGTTCCTTCTCGTAGGCCGTGATATACAGCCGGTGCATGTCGGTGACCATATGGTTGAAGGTATCGCTGAGCATGCCGATCTCGTCATTGGTGCGCACCGGGCTTTGGGCTTTCAGGTTGCCGTGGCCGAAATCCTCCATGGCATGGGCCAGCTCGTAAATGGGTTTGGTCAGCGGATGGGTGATGCCCCAGATGGCCATTCCCCCCAGGCAGGCCAGCACCAGGGCGGAAATGAGAAAGATCACCCCGATGCGCCCCATGCCGTCCAGATAATAATCCCGGGGCACCAGCAGCACCAGCCGCCAGTGGTTGGGCATGGGGTCGCTGATATACACGCTGTTGCCGTTGCGCATCACGCGGTAGTCCTCCCCCGTGCGGGACAGCAGCCGGGGACAGGTTTCCCCCAAAGACTGTCCCAGGGCGTCCCCGGTCAGGGAGGAAATGACCACATCGTTTTCATCCAGCAGGTACACTTCGCCCATATCGGGGGGAACCAGTTCCTCATACAGGGAGCGGATGTAGTCTTCCGAGACACTGACCGATACCAGCCCGCGGCTCTGCAGGTCCGGCAGATAGCTGATGGACCGGGCGCAGCACAGGGTCTGATCCCCGTCGTCGCCCACATACCAGACCACCTTTCCGTTCTGGGCATAGATGGTATCGGCCATATCCCCGATGCGGTTGTAGGGCTGGCGGCGGTCCTTGTTGTAGCTGTAGGCAGCGCCGTCCCGGGTCACCAGACATACGGAGGAGATCTCGGTGCGCAGCAGGGCATAACTGCCCAGGGTCTGGCGCAGGTCCATGCCGCAGTGGTAGGATGTGTATTCATCCAGGCCCTCTTCCTCCAGGGTCAGCAGGTCCTCCCGGATGCTGGCATTGCCCAGAATGCTCAGGGTGACATCCTCGATTTCTTCAATGGAATTCACGATGTTGATGCTGCAGGAGGCCGCGGCGTTCTGCATATAGGCATGGGTGCGCTCCAGAACGATGCTGCGGGTGAAAAAATACATTTCCGCAAACCCGATGCCCATGAACAGGATCAGCAGCACGGTGACCGCAACCGAAATCTTGCTCCGGTAGTTGCTGCACAATTTGTTCCAAAGGCCGCGGAAATACCGCGCGTTACTCTTCAAGATGGTCCTCCCCGTCCGGTTGCGGCAGCGGCTTTCCCTGCCGGTGCTGCTTCCTGTATTGCTGCGGAGAAATTCCGTAGGTGCGCAGAAACACCTGCCCGAAGTACCGCTCGTCCCCCATCCCGATCCGGGCGCAGATCTCCCCGTTTTTCAGCACCGTGTCCCGCAGCAGGCGGGCGGCATGGTACATTCTGGTGCTGGTCAGCAGTTCGGTGAAGGTATGCCCGGACTTTTTCTTGATCAGGCGGCTGAGGTAGACCGGGTTGAAATGGAACTCTTCCGCCAGGGCGGCCAGATTCAGCGGCTGCTGATAATGCTTGCGTATGTACTGCACCACCTGGGTGATGTCCTCCTCGGTGGGGATGCCCGGCTCATCCGCCGGGGCCTGGGCCGCCGACGCCACCCGGGAAAGATTCTGCAATTCCATCTCCATCTGGCGTTTGCTCTGCTCTTCTTTGCGGCGCTGGACGATCTTGTCCCTGGCCGCCCCCACCGCTTTGAGCACATCCTGGGGCATGGCCGGTTTCAGAATATAGTTGCTGGCATGGAGGGAAATGGCTTTTTGGGCATAGTCGAATTCCTCATACCCGGAAAGAAAGAGGATCTCCGCCCGGGGATACCGGTCCCGCACGAACTGTGCCACCTCCATGCCGGAAAGGCCGGGCATCCGGATGTCCGAAAGCAGGATATCCACCGTGTGTTCCGCCGCGATCTCCACCGCCTGCAGGCCGTTTTTGGCCGTGGGCAGCAGCGTGATCCCCTGTGCCGCCCAGCCAAGGCCGGCCAGCCCGGTACGGAGCATCTGCTCGTCTTCCGCAATCAGCAAACAGATCGGTTCTTCCTTTGCCATGAAACGCGCCCCCTGTTTTTGTTCCTCAGCGCCCCAAGTGGGCTTCGTCCTGTTCCGGGTGGGCCTCATACCGGAAAAAGTCAAACACAGCACAGGCCCGGTGCAGCAGGCTGTCCTCACAGGCAAGGCCCACAAAAGCCCCCGTGAACTCGCCGTACCGGCAATACTCGTCCGAAAATTCCGACGTATCCAGCACCGGTCCCGCCGGGCGGTATTCCTGTCCGTCCGCAGACCAGGAAAATCGGGATTTCCGCCCTGAAACGGTCAGCCGCAGATACAGCCACTGTTCCGGGACCTCCACACCGGCGCTTTCGGTGCGCACCCCGTTTTCCAGGCGGCGCACCCGCAGCATGGCCGGGCGGTCTTCCTCCTCCCGGTACAGTTCCAGATAGGCATAATTCATATTGTCATAATAGAGGGCCAGCCCCGCGGAATGGTGGAAGGATGTGGGGCAGAACTGCATGCGGCCGTGGGCAGCAGCGTGATCCCCTGTGCCGCCCAGCCAAGGCCGGCCAGCCCGGTACGGAGCATCTGCTCGTCTTCCGCAATCAGCAAACAGATCGGTTCTTCCTTTGCCATGAAACGCGCCCCCTGTTTTTGTTCCTCAGCGCCCCAAGTGGGCTTCGTCCTGTTCCGGGTGGGCCTCATACCGGAAAAAGTCAAACACAGCACAGGCCCGGTGCAGCAGGCTGTCCTCACAGGCAAGGCCCACAAAAGCCCCCGTGAACTCGCCGTACCGGCAATACTCGTCCGAAAATTCCGACGTATCCAGCACCGGTCCCGCCGGGCGGTATTCCTGTCCGTCCGCAGACCAGGAAAATCGGGATTTCCGCCCTGAAACGGTCAGCCGCAGATACAGCCACTGTTCCGGGACCTCCACACCGGCGCTTTCGGTGCGCACCCCGTTTTCCAGGCGGCGCACCCGCAGCATGGCCGGGCGGTCTTCCTCCTCCCGGTACAGTTCCAGATAGGCATAATTCATATTGTCATAATAGAGGGCCAGCCCCGCGGAATGGTGGAAGGATGTGGGGCAGAACTGCATGCGTGTGGTGACCGTCGTTTCCACCGACGTGAGCTTGCGGGCCAGAAAGCTCACCTGGTTCAGGGAACACAGGGATTCCTGCCCGCGCAGCCGCAGCCTTTTGTCCGAAAGGGCGGCAAACCGCTCCGGCGCCCACCGGGGAGCGTAGTAGCAGCGTCCCAGCGCCGGGCCGTCAAAGTCATCCTGCACCGGGGGTTCCGGCCAGCAGACTTCCGGCAGGCGGCTGGGCTCGAACTCGGCCCGGGCCAGGTTGCCGCCGTCCGCCATCCGCAGCCAGCCGTCCGGGGTCCAGGTCATCTTCTCCATGGCGGTCTCCCGGCCCAGGGTGCAGCGCAGTTCGGGGCGGAAGGGCCGGGCGCACAGATGCACCAGGTAGGTCTCTCCCAGCGGGGTATCCACATAGCTGCCGTGGCCGGATTTCTGCAGGTAGCTGTCCGGATTGAAGTAGCGGGGCTTCAGGTGATCCCAGTCCTGCCGCTCATTGAAATTCCCGGGGACCGAGGTCACGATGGGGTTCCGGGGGTCGGGCTCATAGGGCCCCCACACCGAGGCGGACCGGGCCATGGTGACGGCGTGGGCATAGCCGGTCCCCCCTTCGGCGCACATCAGGTAGTACCAGTCCCCCCGTTTGGTCAGATGGGGGCCTTCGATGCAGCCGCGGTCGGTGCCGCCGGTATAGATGCGCTTTATGGGCCCCACCACCTTTTTCTGTCCGGGATCATACTCCACCAGGCAGATGGCGCCGGGTTTTTCATAGGTTTCCCGGGTTTCCCAGTCCAGGGCCACCACATATTTTCTGCCGTCCGTATCGTGGAACATTGAGGCGTCAAACCCCGCCGAATGCAGGTAGACCGGCTCGCTCCAGGGGCCGGTGATCTCGGGCGCGGTCTTGACAAAGTTGTCCACATCAAAATACCGGGCGTTCATCGAGTTCATGACGCTGTAGGTCAGGTAGAACAGGCCGTCCTGCTCGCACCAGGTCAGGCAGGGCGCCCAGATCCCCTTGGCCGAGGGCAGCTTCCGCAGATCGGGTTGCCGGTCGTCGGTGATGCCGTGGGTCAGCAGTTCCCAGTGTTTCAGGTCCCGGGAATGATAGATGGGAATGCCGGGGAACCACTCAAAGGAAGAAACCGCCAGATAGTAGTCCTCCCCTTTGCGGCAGATGCAGGGATCGGCGTGAAAGCCGGGCAGAATGGGATTTTTCATAAAAAATGCCTCCTTCAGCATCACAATCATCAGCAGGATCTGTTTCTTCCATTATTGCGGACAAAGCGGAGCAGAACCATAGAAAAAATCTTGGATTTTGTTTGTTATTTCTACCTCTTTTGCGTCCGTTGTCCGGGGGGGATTTCCCCGTCCGTTTGCTATATGGAGCATTTCTGCTATAATACTAAGTAATTTCCGCAGTCCGGAGGCGCAGAGCACCGCCCGGGGTCCGCCGCATCCTGTGCGGTCCCGCCGGCCTGCCCGCAGGCCCCCCTGCACAGAGTTTCCGGATATTGTCTGACACCAGAAAGTAGGTTCCCATGAGGCGTACCAAAGAAGATGCCCTGCAAACCAGGCGCCGGCTGCTCCAGGCCGCCAAAGAGCTTTTTAAGGAAAAGGGATTTTCCCGTACCACCCTGGCGGAGATCGCCCAAAAAGCCGGGCTTACCCGGGGAGCAGCCTACTGGCATTTCAAAAGCAAGGACGAAATCTTCATCACGGTGGTGGAACAGGCCCTGGACGACATGACCGCCAGCAAGAAGCAGGCGCTGAACGACCCGTCCTGCTCCCCCAAGGAACGGCTGCAGCGGCTGCTGGCTTTGCCCTGCACGCTGCCCACCGAATATGCCCTGGTCAACAGCGTGGCCACCCTGTTGCCCTCCTGCCCGCAGTTTGCGGAACTGGAAGCCTGCGTACAGCAGCACAAGGACCAGCTGCGGCAGCTGGTACAGGATTTTCTGGAGGATGCCCAGCGGCAGGGCCTGCTGACCCTGCATGCCAGCACCGAAAGCACCACCAAGCTGTTTTTCCTTCTTTTTGAGGGGTTGTACTTTCATACCCAGGAAGGCAAGGAGGTCACCGGGCAGGAACTTTCCGATTTTTTGGAGATCCTGTGCCGGTTCCGCTGAGAGCCGCCAGCCAGAGACCGAACGGGGAGCCCGGGTGCTCCCCGCTTTTTGTTTGGGAGCCGCGCCCCTCATTTACATACATTCCAGTATGTTTATATAATACAGCATAGCACGGCGCCCCCGCCCCGTCAAGGATTTTTGCCCGGATTTTTTTCGATTCTTTGTCAGATTTCCGGGCTCCGGCTTTCCGGCGCCGGAGGGGCCGCGCCTTGCCCGGCAGCGAAAAGGTAGAAATTTTCAACATTTTGGGGCATACAGCCGCTAGAGAATCTGCAAAAGATGCACTACAATGGTTATATGGAATCGTCTGCCTTGCCGGAAAGGGTGCCCCGCACCGTTTCCGGGAAATGGGGATGCCGGAGGGGGAAGATCATTCATGCTGACCACCGTAGAACTGTGCGAACATCTGATGGGGCTGCTCCACACCCCCATCCGACACTATGATCCGGAAGGAAACTGCATCCAGGTGTTTCAGGACCGCGGCGAGCAGCAGGACCCGCTGCGCCTGGATGCCGGGTTCCTGCGGGAACTGCTTGCCCTGGGCCGGCCGGACTGCCCCGCCGTGTACTGCGAACTTGACGGGGCCCTGTACGGCATTATCGTGACCCCCGGGGAAGGAACCCTGGTACTGGGGCCTTCCGCGCTTCCCGTGGACAGCCGGGAACTGGCTGCGGCCGTTGCCGCCCGGCACAATCTGGACCCCGCCCGGCCCTACCGGATCTCCCACAATTCCCTGGAATCCTTCTGTCAGGGAATCAGCATGATCTTTCACCACTGCACCGGCCGGTGCCTGAGCTGGGACCAGATCGTGATGTCGAATTTTCAGACCGAAAAACAAAAACAGGCCCTGCAGGAAAAAGTAGGCGAGGTCTGCTACAATTTTCAGGAACAGGGCAAGGTGCACAACCCCTACAGCCAGGAAAAATGGGAGCAGGACTGCATCCGCCGGGGTGACCCGGACGGGCTGCAGAAAAGCTTTCAGGAAACCTATGTGGGGGAGGTGGGCGTATTGTCCCGGGACCCGGTACGGCAGGCGCGCAACATTTCCATCGTGCTGGTGACCCTGTCCACCCGCTCCGCCATCGAGGGCGGGCTTGCCGCGGAGACAGCCTACTCCCTTTCGGACGCCTTCATCCAGCGTGTGGAGGAGCTGACCCAGCCCACCGACATCTACTCCGCCGCCCGGGCCATGGAAATGCAGCTTGCCAAAATGGTGCAGCAGCAAACCATGGACTCCCGGCAAAGTTCCCTGACCATCCGCTGCAAAAAGGAGATCCTGCCCCGCCTGCACCAAAAGATCACCGTAAAGGAGCTGGCGCAGGTGCTGCAGGTCACGCCGGATTACCTTTCCCATGTGTTTGCCCGGGAGGAAGGGATGCCGCTGCTTGACTACATCGCCAGAGAAAAAATCCGTTACGCCCAGTGGCGCCTTACCTTTACCCGGGAAAGTTACCAAAGCATCGCTTACGCCTACGGCTTTGCCGACCAGAGCCACTTCGGGAAGGTATTCAAGAAGTGGACCGGCATGACGCCCCGGCAATACCGGGCCGAAACCCAGCCAGAATCAGACAATCTGCACAAAAACGGCGGCGATGGTTTGAATAAACTGTAGAAAAGAAAACAATCCAAGAATCGTAACAGGAAACCAGGTTTTTTCATAGGGCTTGGTTTCCTGTTTTTCTATAATAGTGTCAGCCAAGCAGAAAACGTCATTCAAAGGAGGAATTTTTGCCATGAAATACTGGAAAGGCGTCAACCTGGGAAACTGGCTGGTACTGGAAAAGTGGATGAGCCCCGCCCTGTTTGCCGGAACTTCCGCCGAAGATGAATACCACCTGCCCCAACAGCTGTCCCCGGATGTTTATGAGGCGCGCATCCGGATGCACCGCAGCGAGTACATCACCGAGCGGGACTTTGCCCGGATTGCCGAGATCGGCCTGAACGCGGTGCGCATTCCCGTGCCGTACTTTCTCTTTGGGGACCGGCCGCCCTTCATCGGCTGCCTGCAGGAGCTGGACAACGCTTTTGACTGGGCGGAAAAATACGGCCTGCAGATCCTCATCGACCTGCACACCGTTCCCCTGAGCCAGAACGGGTTTGACAACGGGGGCATCTGCGGGGTCTGCAAGTGGAGCCAGACCCCCGGGGAGGTGGACTTCGTGCTGGACCTGCTGGAAAAACTGGCCCGGCGCTACGGGCACCGCAAGGGCCTCATGGGCATCCAGCCGGTGAATGAGCCCATCACCGAGCCCATGTGGGTGACCATGCAGGTGCCGGAGCGGTATCCGGCGGCAGAGCCCGAGATGGCCGCCGGCAGCGCCCCCGTCACCCTGGAATTCCTGCAGGATTTCTACACCCGGGCCTACCGGCGGATGCGTCCCCACATGGGGGAGGATACCTATGTGGTTTTCCACGACGGGTTCCAGCTCAAAGCCTGGAAAGAATTCTTTCAGCGGTCCCGTTTCCGGAATGTGATCCTGGACACCCACCAGTATCTCATGGTGGCGGAGTCCCTGGGCTGCCCGCAGACCCCCGAAGGATACGAGACCTATGTGCGCCAGATGCTGGCCAAGGATCTTGCGGAGGTACAGCAGTACGTTGATGTGATCTGCGGGGAATGGAGCCTGTTCAACTCGTATCTCACCGGTGTGGATACCAAGGGCGGGCAGTCCGTGCTCAACGGCCTGGATTTTTCAAACAATCAGGAGCACTTTTCCCCCGAGGAAAAGAAAGAGGTCTACCAGCGGCTGGCAAAGGTACAGCTGGAGGCCTGGCGGCAGGGGTCCGGATACTTTTACTGGAACTACAAGCTGCTGCTGGATACCGTCCACGAAGCCAGCTGGATCGGCTGGGACAGCTGGGACCTGGGCAAAAGCGTTTCCCAGGGATGGTTCCCCCTTGGCGGCTGACAGCCTGCGGGAAAGCCCCGGTGTTTTTCCCCATAAAATGTATTGGTACAGGAAAGGAGTACGGTCCGCATGACTATCAACCAAACCAAAACCCTTGACCCCAACGCAAAGCTTGGTTTTCTGGAACGCTTTGCCTACGGCCTGGGCGACTATTCGGCCAATCTGATCTATTCTTCCATCTCCGCCTTTCTGCTCGTCTATTATGTGAGCGTGCTGGGCGTCAACGCGGAAGTCGCCGCTTCGATCATGGCGGTGTCCAAACTGCTGGACGGGATTTCCGACCTGGTGATGGGCCGCATCGTGGACAGGACCCACAGCAGATGGGGCAAAGCCCGGCCCTGGATTCTCTGGATGAACGTTCCCCTGGCTGTCTGCACGGTGCTGATGTTCTCGGTGCCCGCCTCCCTTGCGGGGAAGGCCCAGATCGCCTACATGTTCCTGACCTACAATATGGTCTCCACCGTTTTTTATACGGCCATGAATGTGCCCTACTCCACCCTGCAGGGGCTCATGACCACAAACCAGTACGAGCGCGGCTTGCTGGGCAACTTCCGCATGCTGCTTGCCACGGCGGGCACCATGACGGTCAACACCTTCGCCATGCGGCTTTGCACCTTCTTCGGCGGCGGCGACCCCAACAGCCAGACAGGCTGGACCATGACCTTCGTGGTGCTTGGCATCCTGTTTGTGCTGCTGAACCTCTTCACCTTCTTTTTCTGCAAAGAGCGCGTGGTGGAAACTGCCGCCGATTCCGGGGACGCCCCCAAGGAATCCGTGTTTGCCTGCCTCCGGGCCCTGCTCCGCAACCGTTACTGGGTCCTGATGGTCATCTTCCTCTTTACCATGTATTTCATGATGTCCACCTTCTACGGCAGCAACTATTACTTTGCACAGTATGTGCTGGGTGACGAGAGCGCCTATGTGTCCATCTCCAATGCACTGTCCATGGCCCAGGTGGTCATGATGTTCCTGACGCCCTTCCTCATGAAGAAAATCGGCAAACGGTATACCGCCATGCTGGGCATGGGCGCAGCAGCGCTTTCCTTCGCCCTGACCGGCCTGGCCGGCACCAATGTGACCCTGGTCATTGCCTGCAACATCCTCAAGGGCGCCGCCTTCGGCTGCGGTGCCGCCACCATGTTCGGCCTGCTCCAGGATGCCATCACCTACGGCACCTGGCTCAGCGGCGTGCACGCTGCCGGTATGGGCAATGCCGCCTCCTCCTTCTGCATGAAGGTGGGCTCCGGCCTGGGCACCGCCGCTCTGGGCTGGCTGCTGGGCGTGGGCAACTTCAATGCCGACCCCACCGGCGCCGGGGCCATCGCGGCCATCAACATTGCCTGCATCTGGATTCCTTTTGCGGTGGGCATCATCGGCGTGGTCTGCATGCTGCTGTTTGACCTGGACAAATACTATGACCGGGCCATCGCCGACCTTGCCCGGGGCAAGTGGAAAGAAAGCCGATAAACCGGACAGCCGTCGTTTCCTTCATACCCAAAACAGGGACAGCCGTGCAGATGCACCGCTGTCCCTGTTTTCAATCCCGGTCCGCCACCGCCCCGGTCCCGTTGCCGTACCAAAATTCCCGCCGGAGCAAGGCGGCCTTTGGCTCATTCGGGCGGTTTGCGGCTGCAGCTGCCGCCGCAGCAGCAGCCGCCCAGGCTGCCGGAAAGCAGCAGCCCGATGAGGCCCGTGTAGACCATGGTGTTCCAGGGGTTGGCGGTGATGGCGCAGGAACCGGTGGAGCAGCCCACCAGCGCGTAGTAGGCAAGCCCCGCCAGGGCACCGCCTGCGGTGAACAGGATGGCCCGCCGCCATTTTTTCCAGAATTCTTTCATCATACCTGTCGCCTCCTGTGGGAATGATTGCTCCGGACCGGAGGGTCTTGCCGTTTCCGGCCGGCGCTCTGGGTTTGCTGTGGTTTCAGTATACCCGTTCACCGCGGCCCGTTCCGTGATGAGGTCACCTACATTCCAAGAAGGGCCTTCCCCGAAAGCAGACAGGCGGGCATCGGTTTGCGGCACCGTCAGTTCCGTATTGCCTGCAGAATCTCTCTCATCAGGGAAAAATCCGTCCAGTTGTCGTTCAGCATGACAAAATAGCTGTTGTCCGTGGCCCAGCTGACCACGGTATGGGTTTCCAGCATTGTGTCGGTCAGCTCTTCCACGTTGGAAACCAGGCAGAAATTGGCCTCGATTCCTTCCAGATCCTGCTGCGTTGCGGGCCCTTCCCGGTTGTCCCCGATGATTTGCGTCCGGTGGTCCAGAGGGAACTGCACCACCGTGAATTCTTCCGCGCCCTTCCGGATCGTGCAGGAAGAATATCCTTCTGTCCGGGTCCATACAAGCTCACATCCTGCGGGCAACGCGGAAACCGTAAACTGCCGGAACGCTGTATTCCCGGTTGCCGCATCTTCCGTCATCAGGTAGGCTTTGCCCTGCAGAATTTTCACCGAAACGGTGGGCCAGACGGCACAGGCCACGGTGGCAAACAGCAAACACGCCGCCAGGACAGCCACGGCCACCTTTCTGCCCTTTTGGGGTTTTGGGGGTTCCCGCAGGAAAACGGGCGGTTGTACATTGTCCGCCGCCAATGTGCGGAACGCCTGCAGTTCGGCGGTGCGCCGGACTGCGCAAGCTTCCGTGAGCAGTTGATCCAGCCGGTTCATAGAATCAGTCCCTCCTTCTCCAGAATTTGTTTCAGCCTCTGTCTGGCCCGCCGCGCCCGCTGCCGCACAGCCGCCGGCCTGATCCCCACAATCGTTGCAATTTGTCTGCTGCTGAGCTCCTGGCCGTACTGCAGCTGCAGAATCGTGCGGTCCGTTTCCTCCAGCATCTGCAGCGCCTGCATCAGCACCCGTACCGTTTCCCGGTATTCCGCCTGTTCTTCCGGCAGCCGGTCGGCATCACACAGTGCCGCCAGTGTATCTTCCTCCAGGGGGAGCGGGGATTGCTTCCGCAGCATGTTATAAGCCGTATGCCGCACGGTAATCATGACCAGGTGGCGCAATTTTTCCACATGATCTGTGCTCAGGTGACGCAGGGCATGCAGCCGCAGCCAACTTTCCTGCACGGCATCCTGGGCCAACGCTTCATCCCGCAGAATGCTGCCCGCCAACACACACAGGCGGGAATACTCCTGTACAAACACCTGATAAAGGGGCGATTCCTCCACTTACAGACCTCCTTCCCATCTTCCTGAAAGGCCTTTCACCTACTATAACACCGCCGCAGGGGCTGTTGTGACAAAAAGTATGAAATAGGACTTGCTTTTGCCCGCCTGCGCACCGGAAAATTGCAACCACCCGGGATGCAGCAACCAAAAACAGCCCTGCATACGGTGCAAGGCTGTCTTGGTGTGGTATCAGCGGGAGCCTTTTTAGCGACTTTCCCGCGAGCTGAATGCGATGGGTGAAACCGCCGCGAAGGGGATGGTGCAGCCCCCTTTCCCGGCAATCAGGCCACGGAGGGACCCGCGCGTTATCTTGTGCCCGCCGGAGCAAGCGGCGGGCCCTTACGGATTGCGGTGCCCGCATCGGCTGAGGCCCCTTGGTGCGGGGCCTTGCCTCTGCGACCGCTGCCTCTGCTCCGGTTCCCTGTTTCCGCCGCTGGCGGCGGTCGCCTCCGCAGCTGTTCTCGTCCCCGATGGCGCACCGGGTACTGCTTTCCCGAAGGCTCAACATAAGAAAAAAGCCCTGCTTTCCAGCAAGGCTTTTCTTTGGTGCGCCATCAGTGGGAGGCACCTGCCCCCTTTCCTACTAATCAGGCACCACAGGGACCCGCGCTCTAAAAACGGTCCACCGGACCGTTTTTGCCCGCCGGAGCAAACGGCGGGCCCGAGCTGTTCTCGTCCCCGATGGCGCACCGGGTATTGCTTTCCCGATGGCTCAACATAAGAAAAAAGCCCTGCTTTCCAGCAAGGCTTTTCTTTGGTGCGCCATCAGTGGGAGCGTTAAGAAAACGTTCCGGTGGAACGTTTTTAGCGACCAGTCCCCGCGAGGCGAATGCGAGCGCTTGTGCGATGCATGAGCCCGCCCCGAAGGGGATGGTGCATAAAAAATACCGCAACAATCGTTGCGGTATTTTTTGGTGCGCCATCGGGGACTCGAACCCAGGACCCACTGATTAAGAGTCAGTTGCTCTACCAAC
>CAUEKL010000023.1 GCA_959018215.1 uncultured Gemmiger sp. | reverse complement strand
ACCCCCCACTGGTTGGAGTACATGAGGATCTCCCCATGGTAAGGCCAGAGGAGCAGCCCGCCCCCCAGCAGCAGGGCTCCGGGCAGGGAGGGCTGCCGTCCGGCGGCGGTGTACACCAGGGCCGCCAGCAGCACCCCGGCCAGCACCAAACAGAGGGCAAAGAAGAATTCCGGCCAGAAACGTTGGTAGGTCATGATCCCGGTGGCCGCCTGGAGCAGCCAGACGGTAAACCTTCCCTGGCGCAGGAATTCCCCACCCTGCTGGTAAGTGGCAATGGCCAGATCGTCCATGTCCACGGCGGGCACGGCCATGGCGTAGCCGTACCCCAGGGCGGCCAGGGCCGCCAGCACCACCCACAAAAGCGGGCGGCGGGCCAGGGCGGCCAGGTTGGGCCAGACCGGATTGTGTTGTGTCTGTTTCATCCTTTTATCCTTTGGCCGGAACGGGGGTCCGGGTGTTTTTGCGGCGGTATACGCCCAGGGCAATCAGGCCCGCCAGGGTCAGCAGGCTGACGGCTTCGGATGCGCGCCAGAACCAGGGTTCGGCGTAGAACACCCGGACGGTACCGGTGTACCCGGCCGGGACCGACACCTGCACCATCTTGCTGTCCGGGTCCTGGGCCACGGTCAGGGCGTTGCCCGCCCCGTCCTGGGCCTGATAGTAGGGATAGTACAGCAGGGGCACGGTGACGGTGCCGCCGTCGGCGGTCTGGCAGGTGACGGTGGCGGTCAGACCGGCAAGGGAGGATTCGGTCACCTCCACCCCGTCGGCTTCCACCGTGCGGGGTCCGCCGAAGTCGGTTTTTTCGGTGCCGGCGGGCAGGTACTCCCCTGCCCCGGCGTCACAGGAATCCAGCCCGGCAGCGCTGTAACAGAAGAGGGTTTCGTTGTCGGTAAGGGCGGTCTGTACAAAGCCGCCCCAGCTGAAGAGGGTGAGCACCAACAGCACTCCCGCCGCCAGATTACGCAGGTCCGGGCGGCCAGCCAGCAGGCAGAGGGCACAGGCCCCCGCCAGGGCCCAGAACCAGGTGGCCGGGCTGAGGAACCGCCAGACATACTGGACCATGGCCACCAGCCGTCCCAGCACCGGGTTGAGGTTGTACAGGTTATCCCAGGGGAAGACATCGCTGGCCAGGACCAGACAGACAAGCCCCGCCCACAGCCCGAAGTTGCCCAGGCGCCAGGTGGGATTTTTGCGGTCGCCCCGGCCCATGGCGGTGACCAGCACGAACAGCCCGGCGGCCAGCAGCAGGGTCAGGCCCAGGCCGATGGCCATCTCCTCATAAGTACCCTGGTCCAGGCCCAGGTTGTACCGTTCGGCCACGCCGCTGAAGGAAAGGCCCAGCATCTGCCCCAGGAAGGCAGCGGTGTTGTGGGGGCCGGAGCTTTCCTGGGTGGTGATGACCAGGTCCCCCCGCATATAGTCAAACAGCGGCAGCAGGAACCACAGATTGAGCAGGGCGGTGATGCCCACCACCTTGCACAGAGGGAAGAAGGTATTTTTGCGCAGGGTGCGGCGCAGCAGCACCACGCAGCTGCCCAGGGTGAGCATACCCACGATCTCACAGCTGAGCAGATGGGTCTGGATCAGGCCGGAGAAGCCGATGACCGCAGGCAGCCAGACAAAGGGGGCGGCTTTGGCGCCGTCCGGCTGGGTGAAGATCTTCCACAGCCCGTAAAACACTAGCGGCAGGAAGAGCATGGCGGTGTATTCCCCCACAGCTCCCCGCAGATAGATGTTGAGGATGCGGTAGATGGACAGGGTATACAGCACGCTGCCGAAGAGGGCTGCCCAGTGATTCCGGAGCATCCGGCGCAGGCAGAACCAGCTGACCAGGGCAGTGCCGGTATTCACCGCCACCACATACACCTTGTAGGCGCCCTGCACCGTCACCCCGAAGAAGCGCAGCAGCGCCGGGAAGTAGAGGAGCAGGTCCCCGTAAAAGACCGACACCGCATACCCCCGGCCGTCCAGCCAGAAAGGCTGGATACGCACCGGCAGCTGCCCGGCGGCAATGCCCTGGGCCAGGCCCTCGATGCGGTTGAGGTGGAACTGCAGGTCATGCCCGGGGATGAGCCCGCCGGTGAGCAGCGGCAGGGAGGCAATGAGGACCGCCCCGCCCAGGCCCAGAGCGGTCACCGATGCCCTGGGGCCGCCGGGCAGCACCAGACGCCCGGACCAGAGCAGCCAGATCAGATCCGCCGCCACGAAAAACACCAGGCGGCAGAGCAGGTTGTACCAGGAATAGGCCTGGCTGTAGGAGATGACGATGCTTTCCAGGGTGAAGCCGCTGCCGCCGGTGGCGATGCGCAGGGTGGCCTGTTGCTGTTGGCTGGGTACCAGCGCCTGGAAGGTCACCGCCCGCATGCCCTCCCGCAGGGTGACAGTATCGGCCTGGGTGGTGGATTTGTAAAAGTAGCAGGTCACATCATCCCCGCCGCCCAGGTAGGCCACGGTGACGTTGTACATGCCGGGTTCCAGTTCCAGCCAGCGGGTGGCCAGCACTTCCCCCGAAAGCCCCGCTTCCACCTCGGTTCCCTGGGTGGTGTGGGTGATGCCGTGGTCCTGCATGTCTCCCATGCTGTCGCTGAGCAGGATGGTGGTGCCCCGCACCGCCCGGTCCTGCACAAAGCCGCCCACCAGAAAGACCGCTTCAATCAGGATGACCACCCACACCAGCCAATGGCGCGGCAGCCGCTTTTGCAGGGCCGCCCACAGGTTTTGCCGCATAACTGTTTGTCTCCTTCACTGGGAATATTTGCCTTGGTATGCGAAAAAGAGCCCCCGTGGCTGCGGGGGCTCCCTGTTTTATTTTGCAGCCAGATTGACCAGCTTACCCTTGACGTAGATCTCCTTGACCAGCGTCTTGCCGGCCAGGGCTTCGGTCACGGCGGGCTCCGCCTTGGCGGCGGCAATGGCATCGGCGGCTTCCACACCGGCGGGAACCTTGATGCGGGCCTTGATCTTGCCGTTGACCTGCACCGCGATCTCGATGGTCTGCTCGGTGCACTTGGCCTCGTCGTACTTCGGCCAGGGATGATAGGCCAGGCGGTCGTCATGGCCCATCTGCTCCCACAGTTCTTCGGTCATGTGCGGAGCGAAGGGGTTGAGCAGCTGCAGCAGCACCTCGTACTCGGGACGGGTGGCGCCGCCGGCGTCGGACAGGGCGTTCACATAGATCATCAGCTGGGCGATGGCGGTATTGGCCTTCAGGCTGTCGATGTCCTCGCCCACCTTCTTGATGGTGCGGTGCATCAGGGATTCCAGCTCGGGGCGCACGCCGCCCTCCACCAGCTTGTCCCCCATGGCCCAGATGCGGTCCAGGAAACGCTTGCAGCCCTTGATGGAGGAGGTGTTCCAGGGAGCGGCCTTCTCAAAGTCGCCGATGAACATCTCGTACAGACGCAGGGTGTCGGCGCCGTATTCATTGACCACGTCGTCGGGGTTGACCACGTTGCCCAGGCTCTTGGACATCTTGACCACCGGATGCTCGGCCATCTCACCGTACTCCTGCACCAGGTGTTCCCGGGCAGCCTTTTCGGAACCGAACTCCGCCACCAGCTTGCGCTGTTCTTCGGCAGGCAGGTTCACAAAGCTGTGGGGGTTGAGTCCCAGGATCATGCCGTGGGAGGTACGCTTGGCGTAGGGTTCCTTGGTGGGGACCACGCCGATATCGTACAGGAACTTATGCCAGAAACGGCTGTACAGCAGGTGCAGGGTGGTGTGCTCCATGCCGCCGTTGTACCAGTCCACCGGGCTCCAGTATTCCAGGGCTTCCTTGCTGGCGATGGCGTCCTTGTTGTGGGGGTCCATGTAACGCAGGAAGTACCAGCTGGAACCGGCCCACTGGGGCATGGTATCGGTTTCCCGCTTGGCGGGGCCGCCGCAGCACGGGCAGGTGGTATTCACCCATTCGGTGTGGCGGGCCAGCGGGCTTTCGCCGTTTTCACCGGGCTCAAAGTCCTTGATCTCCGGCAGGCGCAGGGGCAGCTCGCTTTCAGGCAGGGGCTGCCAGCCGCACTTTTCGCAGTAGACCATGGGGATGGGTTCGCCCCAGTACCGCTGACGGCTGAACACCCAGTCGCGGAGCTTGAAGTTGACCTTCTTGCAGCCCTTGCCGTTCTCTTCCAGCCAGGCGTACATCTTGTTCTTGGCATCCTCCACCGACAGGCCGGTGAGGAAGCCGGAGTTGACCAGGGTACCGGTGGCCACGTCGGTGAAGGCACCTTCCTCCAGGTTGGCCGGGGTGGTGCCGCGGACGACCTCCACGATGGGCAGGCCGAACTTCTTGGCGAACTCCCAGTCACGGGTATCATGGGCAGGCACGGCCATGATGGCGCCGGTGCCGTAGGTAGCCAGGACGTAGTCGGAGATGAAGATGGGCACGGTCTGGCCGTTCACCGGGTTGACGGCTTCCACGCCCTGGATGCGCACGCCGGTCTTTTCCTTGTTCAGCTCGGTGCGCTCGAATTCGGACTTGCGGGCGGCTTCCTGCTGGTAGGCGGTGATCTCCTCGGGGTTCTTGATGAGGCCCGCATCCATCCACTTCTTCAGGAATGCGTGCTCGGGGGAGACGACCATATAGGTGCAGCCGAACAGGGTGTCGGCGCGGGTGGTGTAGACGGTGAGAACATCCCCGGCGGTGGTGTCGAAGTTGATCTCGGCGCCGTGGCTGCGGCCGATCCAGTTCTTCTGCTGGGTGGAGACGCGCTCGATGAAGTCCAGCCCGTCCAGATCGTCGATGAGGCGGTCGGCATAGGCGGTGATCTTCAGCATCCACTGGCTCTTGACCTTGTGGACCACGGGGCTGCCGCAGCGCTCGCACACACCGTTGACCACTTCCTCGTTGGCCAGAACGACCTTGCAGCCGGTGCAGAAGTTGACAGTGGTCTCCTTCTTGTAGGCCAGCCCCTTTTTATACAGCTGCAGGAAGATCCACTGGGTCCACTTGTAGTATTCGGGGTCGGTGGTGTTGATCTCCCGGTCCCAGTCAAAGGACAGGCCCAGGGCCTGGAGCTGGCTCTTGAAGCGGGCCACGTTCTTGGCGGTGACGATCTCGGGGTTGATGTGGTTCTTCAGGGCGTAGTTCTCGGTGGGCAGGCCGAAAGCGTCCCAGCCCATGGGATACAGTACGTTGTACCCGCACTGACGCTTTTTGCGCGCCACAATGTCCAGAGCGGTGTAGCTGCGGGGATGCCCCACATGCAGGCCGGCGGCGGACGGATACGGGAACTCTACCAGGGCATAGAATTTCGGCTTGGAATGGTCGATCTCGGCGTGGAAGGTGTGTTCGTCCTGCCACACCTTCTGCCATTTGGCTTCCACTGCTTTGAAGTCGTACTTCACGGTTGATCTCTCCCCACTATTTTACAAAATGGTATTTATTCGGCCGGTTTCATCCATTCGGCGGCGGGCATTTCGGCGGCGTCGGCCCAAAGGTGTTCCAGGTCGTAATAATCATGGGCTTCCTTGGTGAACACATGCACGATGACGGTGCCGTAGTCCAGCAGCACCCAGCGCTTGCCGTCATGGCCTTCGCTGCGCAGGGGATGCACCCCCTGCTGGGACAAGGCGAAGTCCGCCTCGTCCGCCAGGGCGCCCACATGGGTGGTGGAGGTGCCGGTGGCGATGACGAAGTAATCGGTGACGGTGGTCAGGTCCTCGACCTTGAGCACGCGGATGTTCAGCGCCTTTTTGGCGTCCAGGGCGCGGGCCAGTTCGATGGCCAGGGTCTTGCTATCCATAAATCTGTTCTCCTTTTATTTTGCATGCAGGCGCTCAGGCGGCCTGGTCCTCGCTGGAGGAGTCGGCGGAATCGGTGCCTTCCTCCGTGGAGGCAGCGTCCCCTTCAGGAGCTGCGGTCGGGGTGTCGTAGACATACTCGCTGCTGGTATCCACGCCGGATTCCTGCGCAGCGTCGTTGACCTGCTCGTTGATGGCGGCCATGAACTGCACGTTGGGGTCGGAAGCTCCTACGCCGCTGACATCCAGCACGTTGTCCACCACCTGGAGCTCGCTGGCATCCACGGGACCGGTGTTTTCACGGTAATAGGTGTTGAGCAGGTCGGCGGTTTCCTGGCGGGCCACCACGACCACGTCGTTGCCGTTGTAGGTGATGCCGCCCATATACACCGGCACCTGGGCCAGCATGATCTTGTCACTGGAAACGCTCATCAGACTGACCGCCACACTGATCAGGTCGGAGATGCTCAGGCTGGTATCCACCATGCTCAGGTAGAAGGGCAGGTTCTTGGCGATATCCCACGCGGTCATGGAGCGCAGCTTGGCGAACATGGCGGCGTAGAAGTAGCGCTGGGTGTTCAGACGGCCCAGGTCACTGTTGGCGTAGCTGTGACGGTTGCGCAGCAAAAATTCCGCCGCGGCGCCGTCCAGGTTGCGGTAGCCCTGTTCCAGGGCACTGCCCTTATACGACATATCCTGGGGGATATAGCAGTACACGCCGCCCAGAATATCCACCAGTTCCACCAGTTTTTCCAGACGGATGCTCACGTAACCGTCAATGGAAACCTGGAATTCCTTGCTGACCTCCTCGCACAGGGCGTTGAGGTTGTTATAACCGTTGGAACCCTGGGTCTTGGCAATGGCGTTGATCTGGTAGTTGCCGGAATAGCTGGCGTCGGTGGTGACGAAGATGTTGCGGGGGATCTGCAGCATCTTGACTTCGCCGGTCTCGTTGTTGAAGTGCATCCACATGATCATATCGGTCATGCCGTCATTGCTCTGGGAGTCTTCCCCGGAGCCGTCCTCGGTGGAACGGTCGATGCCCACCAGCAGGATGTTGATCTCCTTGCCGGCAAATTCCTTGGGGGTGTTCAGCAGCTGGTTGAAGGTCAGGTTGCCGCCGGTCTCGGGGCGCAGGGCGTTCATGATCAGTGCCAGCGTACCGCCGAAAATCAGCACAAGCACCAGCAGGGTGATCAGAACGACCTTCCACCAGGCCTTTTTCTTTTTCTTGCCGCCCTTTTTGCCGCCGCCGTCATTGCCACGGCCCTTGCGGCCCTTGCCGGGCCCCTTGGGAGGCTGTCCGCCGGCGGCAGCGCCGCCGCGTCGGCCTGTGGATGCGGCGGAAGCACCTGCGCTGCGGGCGGACCCGGACGCACTTTGCGCGGCCTGGGCGTTCGGCTGCTCGGCTGCCGCCGCCTTGGCGGCACGGGCAGCCTGACGGGCCTCATACTCAGCATCACCGTCAATATTATAGGCTGCGCGTTCGCCCTGGGCGGTGCGCAGATCCAGATGCTGCACCTGTGCCCGGGTGCCGGAGGACGCCTGCTTGGCGGCGGCCTGGCGGCGCAAAGCCATGGCCTGACGCTGGGCCATGGTCAGGTTTTCTTCCCCGGGCTGCACCGGACGGGGCTGGGCAGACTGTGCCGGACGGGCAGCGGACTGGGTCGGCTGGGTCCGGTGAACGGTACGCTGCTGCGGGGCGGCCTGCCGGGAATCGGCGGGCTGCTGGGCATAGCGTGCCGTGTGCTGGGCGGGCTGGTGAATGGTGCGCGGGGCATTCTGCGCGTTCTGTGCCTGACGGGCAGCCTGGTAGCGCTGCACATCGGCCGGCTGTACCGGCGTAAACTGGCGGCTGCGGCGGCTGCTTTCGGCTGCGGCCATACGGGCACGGCGGCGGGCTTCCTCCAACTGGCTGGAAGAAGCGGCGCCGGAGGTGCGGATGGTGCGCTGTGCGTCGCCGGCATGATACACCGTGCGCTGGGCGTCACCGGTGTTCAGTTTGCGTGGTTCGCTCATGGGCGTCCTCCCTTTTTGGTGGCGGGGTGCAGCGGCCGGGCCGGGGCATCCCTTTTGGGAATATGGTATGTTTATCCTTTTTGGGCGATGCGTGCCTGCAGATCCTCACAGGCCGCCACGGTCTGGGGGTCCAGCTTACCGCCCTTCTTTTTTACAAAGGCGATGCTCTGCTGCAGACTGTGCAGCAAAGCCAGGTCCAGGTCCTGCATCTCTTCCTGCCGCAGCCGGTCCACGCCGGGGTAATCCCGCTCGGCGCTGGTGGCATCCGCCATATAGATGATCTTTTCCAGCAGGGTCATGTCGGCCTTGCCGGTGGTATGGCATTCAATGGCCGAAAGGATCTGCGGGTCGGTGACGCCCCACTGGGTGGCACACAGGATGGCGGCGGCAATGCCGTGCCAGACCGGAACCGGCCGGGACGCGGCATTTTTAGCCATTATAGCATTGTCGGAAAAAATCTGCAACATTTCCTCTTGTGGCAATTCTTTCGCACTGTCATGCAAAAGTGCCGCCAGTGCGGCCTTTTCCTCGTCCGCACCGTAGCGGCGGGCCAGTTCCACCGCCTTATTTTTTACATTTACGGTGTGCTTGTACCGCTTGCGGGACAAACGGCTTTTTACCAGTTCCTGGGCTTGTTCACAGGTCATGTATACTTCCCTCTTTGTCAAAAAAGATCGGTTGGGGGCAGGCAGGCTGCACCGCTTTACACCCGGTCGGCCAGACCGTACAGGTTTTTTTGCCGGATGATGCGGCGCACGGATCCGGGCAGGACCTGCCGCAGGGTGTCGGGTTCCAGGGTTCCGGCGCGAATCTGGCTGGACGCGCAGGGCACCGGCACGGCGTGGGCAAAGAGCACCCGCCCGCCGTAAGGGCGCAGAGCGTCGGCGGCCGCGTGCAGGTCGGCACTGTCTCCCCCGGCCCGGCTCTGCACCACCAGGGTAGCCAGGGCCAGGATGGCCTGCCACCGGTGCCATTTTGTAAAGCTGAGCAGCATGTCACTGCCCAGGGCCAGGTACAGGGCGGTGCCGGGGTAGGTATCCCGCAGCATCTGCAGGGTGTGGACGGTGTAGCTGCGTCCTTCCCGGTCGATCTCCCACCGGCTGACTTCCACCCGGGGGTCCACCTCGGTGAAACAGCGGCACATGGCCAGGCGGAGTTCGGCGGAGGTGGCACTGGCTGCTTTATGAGGCGGGATGCCCGCAGGCATGACCAGGACCTTGTCCGGATGCACCGCTTCCATCACCGCACGCAGATTGTTCATATGCCCTTGGTGCGGCGGGTCAAAGGTACCGCCGTACAAAAGCAGCTTGCCCACCGGTTCCATGGGTCAGCGGGCCGCGGCCAGCAGGGCGGTAAAGTCGGAGTCCTTGTCCTTCTGCAAAAAGAGGACGAACTTGCGGCCGATGACCTGGACGCACTGGGCGCCGGTGGCTTCGGCCAGGATGGCAGCGGCTTCCTTGGCGGAGTATTCGCTGTTTTCCAGCACCTTCACCTTGATGAGTTCCCGGGCGGCCAGGCACTTGCCCACCGCTTCGATCATGGCGGGGCCGATCTCCCCTTTGCCCACCTGGAACACAGGGTCCAGAGTGTTGGCGGCGCCGCGCAGGGCCGCACGCTGTTTGCTGGTCAGAGTGGTCATAAGACAAATTCCTTTCGGTACTAAGTTGTTTTATTCTTGGCCGAGGAAGGCGGGCAGCGCCTGTTCCAGGCGTTCCATGGCCCGCCCCCGGTGGCTGATGGCGTCCTTTTCCCCGTCCGCCAGTTCGGCGTAGGACCGCCGGGCGGTGTTGGGGGCGGTGGAGCCGTCGGGCAGGCCCACACAGTCGGGGACGAAGAGCGGGTCATAGCCGAAGCCGTTTGCGCCGGTCAGGCCGAAGGCCACGGTGCCGGGGCACTCCCCTTCCACCGTCAGTTCCCGGCCGTCGGACAGCATGAGGCAGACGGCGGAGACGAACCGGGCTGCCCGCTTGTCCGCCGGGACATCTTTCATGGCATCGAGAAGTTTCCGGTTGTTGGCGTCGTCGTCCCCGTGCACCCCCGCATAGCGGGCACTGTACACCCCGGGGGCGCCGTTCAGCGCATCCACGCACAGGCCGGAGTCATCGGCCACGGTGGCAAGGCCGGTGGCTTTGCAGAAAGCTTCAGCCTTGATGCGGGCATTTTCGGCAAAGGTGGTGCCGGTTTCCTCCGGATCCAGGGTAACCCCCAGCTCCCGCAGGCTTTTCACCGTATGACCGGCCCGTTCCAGGATCCGGCGCAGCTCCTTGAGCTTGCCCTGGTTGTTGGTGGCAGCGCAGAAGATCATGCCTGTTCCTCCTCTTTCTTGGGCAGTTCGGGCAGCAGGGCCTCGGAGAAATCGGTGGCGGAGAAGAAGATCAGGTCGTCGATCTTCTCTCCCACCCCCACAAAGCGGATGGGCAGGCCCAGCTTTTCGTGCACACCCAGGATGCAGCCTCCCTTGGGGGTACCGTCCAGCTTGGTGAGCACCACACCGGTGGCCCCCGCCGCCCGGCAGAATTCCTGGGCCTGGCTGATGGCGTTCTGGCCGGTGATGGCGTCCAGCACCAGCAGCACTTCCAGGCTGGCTTCGGGGCTGGCCTTCTTGACGCTGCGGGCGATCTTGGACAGTTCGTCCATCAGGCCCTTCTTGTTGTGAAGACGGCCGGCGGTGTCGGCAATGACCATGTCATAGCCCCGGGCGTTGGCGCTCTGCACCGCGTCGAAGATGACGGCGGCGGGGTCGGCGCCCTCCCCGGCCTTGACCAGGGGCACCCCGGCCCGCTCGGCCCAGGTTTCCAGCTGTTCGCTGGCCGCGGCGCGGAAGGTATCCCCCGCCGCCAGCATGACCCGGCGGCCCAGGTCCTTGTACAGGTAGGCCAGCTTGGCGATGGTGGTGGTCTTGCCCACCCCGTTGACCCCGATGACCAGGACCACCGCCGGGTGGCCGGTCAGGTCCATCTCGTCATGGGGGGAGATCTCCAGCCGGATGATCTCCCGCAGGGCCTTCAGGGCCTGCTCGCCGGTCTTGAGGTGGTCACGCTCCACCACGTCCCGCAGCTCGTCCACCAGCCGCACGGCGGTGGACGGGCCCACATCCGCCAGGATCAGCTGTTCTTCCAGGTCGTTGTACAGATCGTCGTCGATCTGGGAATTGGTCAGGGTGTTGACGATGGACTGGAAAAAGCCGGTGCGGGTCTTTTCCAGGCCGTCCTGCAGCTTTTTCTTTCTAAAACTGTCAAACAGGCCCATAGGGCACACCTCCGTGGGATATGTATGATGAAAACCGGCACGGTCAGTTGACCAGGTCGGCGCTGACGTTGTTCAGGTCCAGGCGCAGCAGCTTGGACACACCGTCCTCCTGCATGGTCACGCCGTACAGGACATCGGCGGCTTCCATAGTGCCGCGGCGGTGGGTGATGACGATGAACTGGGTCTTGTCGGTCATGCGGCGCAGATACTGGGCATACCGGGTGACGTTCACGTCGTCCAGGGCGGCTTCGATCTCGTCCAGGATGCAGAAGGGCGAGGGGTTGACTTCCAGGATGGCAAAGTAGATGGAGATGGCCACCAGCGCCTGCTCACCGCCCGAAAGGGCCGACAGGTTGCGGATGACCTTGCCCGGAGGCGAGACCTCGATCTCGATGCCGGATTCCAGGACGTTGCTCTCGTCCGAGAGGTAGAGGCGGGCGGAACCGCCGCCGAAGAGTTCCCGGAAGATGTGGCCGAAGTTGCGGTTGATCTCCTTGAAGCTCTTGGAGAACATCTCCTCCATCTCGCCCCGCAGTTCCCCGATCATCCGGGTCAGCTCGGACTTGGAGCGTTCCACGTCGTTCACCTGGGCTTTGAGGAAGTCGTACCGTTCCTTGACCTCCTTGTATTCGTCGATGGCGCCCACGTTCACGTTGCCCAGGGCGCGGATCTTGGCCCGGACCTCGGTGACCTGGCGGCGCAGGTCGGTGACGTTGGAGAACTCCACGCACAGGCCCTTGGCTTCCGCCTCGGTGAGCTGGTATTCGTCCCACAGCTTGGCGGCGGTGGTGTTCAGCTCGGTCTCGGCGGCGGCACGGCGCTCGGCCAGGCGGGCCATCTCCCCGCTCATCCGTTCCCGCTCGTCGGTGAGGGCCCGGTTTTCCTGGCCCATGCGGGTGACGGCGGCTTCCTTTTCCATCCGGGCGGCGTTGGCCGTGCGGATGGTTTCCTCGGCGGCGGCGATCTTCTCCTTGGTTTCGGCGCGGGCGCGCTCGATCTCAGCCACCCGCAGCTCATTGGCCGCGATGGTCTGTCTGGCGGCCTCAATATTGGCCTGCAGTTCCCGGGCCCGGGCTTCGGCTTCCCCGGTGCGGCCCCGCAGGGTCTCCAGGGCAGCCTCATGCAGGCCGATGTCCTTCTCCCCGGTGAGGCGGTTCATCTGGGCCTCGGAGAGGGAGGCGGTCAGGGCTTCCCGGCGGCGGCTGAGCTCACCGGTGCTCTCGCCCAGCTGGGACAGCTCGGCGTTGTACTTGTCCAGTTCGGTCTGGGCGGCGGCGGCCCCGGTCTCGGCCTGGGCGCGGGCGGTCTCGTTCTCCTTCAGCTGATCTTCCAGCTGCTTGATCTCGGCGCCCCGGCGTTCGGCAGCGGCAGCGCCCTCCTGCACGGCGGCGTCCAGACGCTCCAGGTCCAGGCTGGCTTTCAGCCGGGCGGAAGCGGCGTTGACGCTCTCGCTCTCCGCACCGGCCAGCTCGGCGGCCAGGGTATCCACTTCCGCCTGGCGGGCTTTGGCTTCCCGCTCGGCATCCGCCCGGCGCTGTTCCAGCTTTTTCAGCTTGGTGCGCAGTTCTTCCAGTTCCTGCTTGCGGCTGAACACCCCCGCGCTGCGGGCGGTGGAACCGCCGGTGAAGGAACCGCCGGCGTTGATGACCTGGCCGTCCAGGGTGACAATGCGGTTGCGGTAGCCCAGATTCTTGGCCACGGCGGAAGCCTCTGCCAGGTCCTCCACCACGATGATGCGGCCCAGCAGGTTATCAATGATATGGCGGTAACGGTCGTCCGCTTCCACCAGGTCGGCGGCCACCTCGGCGGTGCCGGTAAGGCGGCCGCTGAACCGGTTGCCCTGAACGGTGTCCAGGGGCAGGAAGGTGGCACGGCCCGCCCGTTCTTCTTTCAGGAAGGCGATGGCGGACCGGGCGCAGCGCTCGTCCTCCACCACGATGTTCTGCAAGGCAAAGCCCAGAGCCGTCTCGATGGCAGTCTCGTAGCCCTTGCGCACCGTGAGGATGCCGGCCACCGGGCCGATGATGCCCCGCAGCCGGTTGGCCCCGGCGGCCCGCATGACCGTCTTGACGCTCTGCTGGTAGCCGTCCATGTTCCGTTCCAGGTCCTCCAGGATGCGGATGCGCTGGGCGGTGTTGGAGCGGTCCCGGTCGGCTTTCTGCAGGGCGTCGGCGGCTTCGGCCTGCTGACGGCGGCGGCTTTCCAGTTTGAGTTTGAGCCCGGCCTTGATGTTGTCGCACCGGGTGACGTTGTCCTCCGCTTCTTTCAGGGCCTGGGCGGCCAGTTCCCGCTCGGCGTTCAGGCGGTCGGCCGCGCCGGAGGCCGCGGCGGCCTGGTTGCGCAGGCCGTCCAGCTGGGCGCGGGAGGCTTCGGCGGCGGAGGTCAGGGAGGCCGCCCGCACCTTCATGGCGGTGGCGGCGTCCTGCAGACGGGCAATGGCGGCTTCCACCACGTCCCGGCGCTCGCCGCTCTGCAGGGCTTCCTGTTCCAGGGCGTTCATCCGGGCCCGCAGGTCGGAGATGGTCTTGTCCGCCTGGGCCAGCTGGGTGCGCAGGGCCTCGATGGCGTCCTGGTGTTCTTTGGTCTCGGCCTCAATGCCCTTGGCGCCCTCCCCGGCCCGGGCCAGTTCCGCCTCGGCGTCCTGGATCTGGGCCTGGGCGTGCTCGTTCTCATTGTGGAGAACGGCGATCTGGCTGTCGCTGCCCGCCCCGGCTTCGGTCAGGGCGCGGATGTCGGCGTTGGCCTGCTCCACCTGGAGCATGAGCTGCTGGGCTTCCTCCCGCAGGGCTTCGGTCTTTTGGTCAAATTCATCCAGCTGGCGGGAGAGGCGGGCGTAGTCGGACTCGGCGGCCTCGTACCGGCGCTGCTGGTCCCGGGCGGCGTCCTGGGCCCGGCGGATGGAGTCCACCCACAGGGTGACCTCCAGGGATTTGCGGGTCTCGGAGTATTCCAGGAACTTCTGGGCCTTCTCGCTGTCCCGCTTCAGGGGGCCTACCCGGCCTTCCAGTTCGCCCAGGATGTCCCGCAGGCGTTCCAGATTGCCCTCGGCGGCGGCCAGACGGCGCTCGGCCTCGTTCTTGCGGTAGCGGAAACGGGCGATGCCGGAGGCTTCCTCAAAGATTTCCCGGCGTTCGGCGCTCTTGGCGCCCACGATTTCGGCCACGCGGCCCTGGCCGATGATGGCATAGCCGTCCCGGCCCAGACCCGTGTCCAGCAAGAGTTCGTAGATATCTTTCAAACGGACGTTCTGCCCGTTGATGGTGTATTCACTTTCGCCGCTGCGGTAATACCGGCGGCCGATGGTCACTTCCTCCGCATCCATGGGCAGGCCGTGGTCGGCGTTGTCGATGGTCAGGCTGACGGCGGCGTACCCCATGGCCCCGCGGGTCTGGGTGCCGCCGAAGATCACGTCCTCCATCTTGCCCGCGCCGCGCAGCTGCTTGGAGCTGGTTTCGCCCATGACCCAGCGGATGGCGTCGGAGATATTGCTTTTGCCCGAACCGTTGGGGCCCACCACGCCGGTGATACCGGCACCGATGGCGACCTTTGTGCGGTCCGGGAAGGACTTGAAGCCCTGGATCTCAAGTTCTTTTAAGCGCATGCAGGCGGGTTCCTTTCCGTAATCAGGGGTTCAGTTCGGCAAGGGCCTGCTTGGCGGCCTGCTGTTCCGCCGCCTTCTTGCTCCGGCCTTTACCGGTGGCCAGGGCCCTGCCGTTCAGGGTGACTTGCACCTCAAAAGTCTTGTCGTGGTCGGGGCCGGACTGGCCCACCACCGCGTACCGCAGTTCGGCGCCGGGTTTCTCCTGCACCAGTTCCTGCAGTTTGGTCTTGTAGTCGGGGTCCGCGGTCTTGCCCTCGGTGATGAAGGGCAGGATGAAGTTGCGGGCCACCTCCATGCCGCCGTCCAGATACAGGGCGGCGATGAGGGCCTCGAAGGCGTCGGACACCACGCTGGGGCGGGTGCGGCCGCCGCCCAGTTCCTCGCCGTGGCCCAGGCGCAGATAGCTGCCCAGGTCGATCTCGGCGGCAAAGCGGAAGAGGGCTTCCTCCGAAACAAGGGCCGCCCGCATGCGGGTCAGTTCGCCCTCGGGGCGGGAGGAATGGTGGAACAGGTAGTCCGCCACCACCACCGACAGCACACTGTCGCCCAGGAATTCCAGGCGTTCGTTGTGGTGGGTGGGCACCTTGGACTCATTGGCAAAGCTGGTGTGGGTCATGGCAATGCGCAGCAGTGCCGGATTCTTGAACTGATAATGCAGCACCTGTTCCAGCTTTTCAAAAGAGCGGTTCGGCATACAGGGTTCGTCCTTTCACTCACTCCTGCACGGCGGCCATGGTCTCGGCCAGAGCCTTCTCCATGGTGCCGCACAGATCATTCTCCACACAGGTCCTGGCCTGGCGGATGGCGTTCTTGATGCCCCGGGCCTTGCTGGAGCCGTGGGCCTTGATGACCGGCTTGGCGGCACCCAGCAGGGGCGCGCCGCCCACTTCCTCCGAATCCATCATCTTTTTCAGCCCGCGCAGGCCGTCCTTGATGGTCAGATAGGCCAGTTTGGTGAACAGATTCTTCAAAAAGATGGGCTTGAGCATACCCAGCAGGCTGGTGGCCACGCCCTCGGTGAGCTTGAGCACCACGTTGCCCACAAACCCGTCGCAGACCACCACGTCCACCTTGCCTTCCGGGATGTAGCGGGGCTCGATGTTGCCCACGAACCGGATGGAGGGGTTGGCTTTCAGCTTCTGGTGGGCTTCCCGGTACATGGGGGTACCCTTGTGGTCCTCGGCGCCGTTGTTGACCAGGGCCACGCTGGGATTGGGGCGGCCCATGACCTTTTGGGCATAAACGCTGCCCATGGTGCCGAAGGCGTTGAGCATGTCGGCGCGGCATTCGGCGTTGGCGCCGCAGTCCAGCAGCAGGTAATGCTGCTGGATGCCGGGCATGGGAGTGGCCAGGGCGGGGCGCTTGACCCCCTTGACGGTGCGCACGATGAGGCTGGTGGCCACATGCAACGCGCCGGTGGAACCGGCAGAGACGAAGGCGTCGCCCTCGCCCTTCTTGAGCATGGTCAGGCCCTTCACCAGGCTGGAGTCCGGCTTGTGGCGGGCGGCCTTGACCGGGTCATCCTCCATGGTGACCACCTCGGTGCAGTTGATGATCTCGAAAGGTGCCAGGTCGATGTTCAGCTCGGCGGCCGCCTTGCGGATGACCTCCTCCTGGCCCAGCAGGGCGATGGTCATGCCCTGGCCGAACTCCTTCACGGCGTCGGCGGCACCCTGCAGCACGGCGTTGGGGGCGTTGTCGCCGCCCATCACATCCAAAAGAATCTTCATTCCACGTCCTCCTGTTGCGCCACCCAGGCGGCCATGGCGGTCTGGGCGGCGTTGGAAAGCGCCAGATAGCGTTCCCGCTTGTCCCGGATGGAGGTGATCTCCTCGGTGCGGGGCAAGATACCCATGTTGGCGCCCATGGGCTGGAAATCCTTGTTTGGGGTCATGAGATAGTCGATGAGCGCGCCGCACATGGTGGAGGCCGGGGGCGGCGTGTATGGCTTGCCGTTCAGACGGGCAAAAATCGACCGCGCCGCCAGCAGGCCGCTGGCCGCGCTTTCCATGTAGCCTTCAAAGCCGGTGATCTGGCCGGCAAAAAAGACGTTGGGATGCTGTTTCAGGCTCTGGTCGGGGGCCAGGACCTTGGGGGCATTGAGGAAGGTGTTGCGGTGCATGACGCCGTAACGCACAAACTCCGCATTTTCCAGCCCCGGGATCATCCGGAACACCCGCTGCTGCTCCCCCCATTTCAGGTTGGTCTGGAAGCCCACCAGGTTGTACAGGGTCCCGGCGGTGTTTTCCTTGCGCAGCTGGACGTTGGCCCAGGGGCGGTGGCCGGTGTTGGGGTCCTTGAGGCCCACCGGGCGCAGGGGACCGAACCGGATGGTATCGGCGCCCCGGGCGGCCATGACCTCGATGGGCATGCAGCCCTCGTAGACGGTCAGGTCCTTGTCGGCGTCGTGGCGGGGGGCCCGCTCGGCGCTGATGAGGGCGGCGTGGAAGGCTTCATACTCCGCTTTATTAAAAGGACAGTTCAGATAGTCCGCCTCCCCCCGGCCGTACCGGGAAGCGGCAAACACCTTGTTGTAATCGAGGCTTTCGGCGGTGACGATGGGGGCCACCGCGTCGTAGAAGTTCAGTTCTTCCCCGCCGGAGAGAGCCGCCACGGCCTCGGCCAGGGCGCCCTCGGTGAGGGGGCCGGTGGCCACCAGGATGGGGGCATCCTCCGGGATTTCGGTAACTTCCTGCCGGTGCACCGTGATGCCCGGGCAGCTTTCCACCATGCGGGTGACTTCTTCGCTGAACCGGTCCCGGTCCACGGCCAGGGCACCCCCGGCGGCCACCCGGGCCACCTCGGCGGCCTGGAGCAGATGACTGCCCATGGCGCGCATCTCCAGCTTGAGCAGACCGGAAGCGGAGTCCGGGCGCTCGGCTTTCAGGGAGTTGGAGCAGACCAGCTCCGCAAAACCCTCGCTTTTGTGGGCGGGGGAAAAATGCACCGGTTTCTGCTCGTACAGGTCCACCTGCACCCCATGTTCCGC
>CAUEKL010000022.1 GCA_959018215.1 uncultured Gemmiger sp. | reverse complement strand
ACTGCATTACCTACGGCAAGTGGAAGACCGGCAACGCGGTGGAAGCCGCCTACTCCACCGTCAACAGCCTGGCCGACAAGCTGGGCCTGGGAATCGGCAGTTTTGTGCTGGGTGCCATCCTGAACATGGGCAGGTTTGACGGTTCGCTGGCAGTACAGCCTGATTCCGCCGTACAGACCATCAAAATGCTGTATACCGTGGCCCCGGCCCTTCTGATGGCTGCCGCATTGGTGACACTGGCCTTTTATAACCTGGAAAAGCGCCTGCCTCAGATAGAAAAAGAGCTGGCAGCCGACTGATCCGACCCGGGATTTTCTTACCGCGCAAACAAGACGGCGGGCAGACGTTTGCCCGCCGCCTTTTCCTTGCAGAATAGAGCGCAACGGTCCCGTCATCCGCGGGAAACGCTTTGTTGGTAATGACAGGGACACATTTCCGAATTATAATGGTAGTTAATCTGTATCTTTGATTGAGGGAAAGCGAGCGTCTGAAAGCCATGAGTACAACCGCCACCAAGGACAACAAGGAATACCTGTTTGAGCGCATGCCGGTGCCCAACGCCGTCATGCAGCTCTCCCTGCCCATTGTGATCAGTTCCCTGGTCACCATCCTGTATAACCTGGCAGACACCTTCTTTGTGGGCATGCTGGGTGATCCCGTGCAGAACGCCGCCGTGACCCTGGTGTATCCCGTGACCCTGGCCTTCAACGCCGTGAACAACCTGTTCGGCGTGGGTGTGTCCAGCGCCATGAGCCGGAATCTGGGCAGCAAGGAATACGAACAGGTGCGCACCTGCTCCGCCTTCGGATTTTACGGGGCCTTTTTCAGCGGACTGCTGTTTTCCCTGGCATGCACCTTCTTCCGTACGCCGCTGCTGGCCCTGCTGGGTACCGACACCGAAACCCTCACCGCCACCATGGGGTACCTGCGCTGGACCGTCTGTTTCGGCGCCCTGCCCGCCATCCTGAACGTGGTGCAGAGCTACATGGTGCGCAGCGAGGGCAGCACCCTGCATGCCAGCATCGGCACCATGAGCGGTTGCTTCCTCAACATTCTGCTGGACCCCATCTTCATCCTGCCCTGGGGACTGAACATGGGCGCCGCCGGGGCCGGGCTGGCCACCTTCCTGTCCAACTGCGTGGCCTGCCTGTACTTCATCATTCTGGCCCGCATCAAAAAAGGCAGCACCTTTGTCACCATGAATCCCCGCCAGCTGCGCAAGCTCACCGGCAAACAGATCCGCAACATCCTGGGGGTTGGGATTCCCGCCTCCATCCAGAATCTGCTCAACGTGCTGGGTACCACCATCCTGAACAACTTCACCGCTCCCTACGGCGCCGCAGCCATTGCGGCCATGGGCATCAGCCAGAAGCTGTACATGATTCCCATGCAGGTGTCCCTGGGCTTTTCCCAGGGGATCATGCCGCTGGTCAGCTACACCTATGCCAGCGGCAACCGCAAACGCATGAAGCAGGCCATCCTGTTTGCGCTACGCATCATCGTCTGTTCCATGCTGGCGCTGAGTGTCGTGTATTTCCTGGGAGCGCCGGCTATGATCCGCGCCTTCATGGACTCCGGGGAGATCGTGGAGTACGGCACCCGCTTTTTGCGGGTCATGTGCCTGGGCTTTGTGTTCCTGTGCACCGACTTTCTGGCCGTGGGTGTGTTCCAGGCTCTGGGCATGGGCCGCAACGCCCTGGTGTTTGCCATCTGCCGCAAACTGGTGCTGGAGATTCCCCTGCTGTTTGTGCTGAACTGGATATATCCGCTGTACGGCCTGCCCTTTGCTCAGCTCATCACCGAGGTATTTCTGTCCATCATGGGAGTCCTGATGCTGCGAAAGATCATGCGGGACGACCACCACGGCCTGTAACTTTCCAGTCCCCATTTTCGTTTATAAAACACGCGCCGGTCCGGGAGCCGTACCCGAACCGGCGCGTGTGTTTTTATGGGCAGGATTTGGCCGTTTGCCACAGCCGGAACGCCTGTTCCGCCGCAGCGGTCAGGCTGCGGCGGGCGGTATCCGGGTCCATGGCCTCATCCAGGGTACACACCTGGCGCAGGGCCGGAAAAAAGGCGTCGATGCCCCGGTCGTTGCAGGCGGCTGCGTCGGGAGTGACACTGCCCGCAAAGGCGATGACCGGTTTGCCGTACTGTTTGGCCAGCCGGGCCACCCCCACCGGGGCCTTGCCCATAGCGGTCTGTCCGTCCAGACGGCCTTCCCCGGTGACCACCAGGTCCGCCTCCCGGAGGAAATCCGCCAGGCGGGTCTCGGCCAGCACAATGTCGATGCCCGATTCCAGCACCGCATCGGTGAAGGTCAGGAAGGCAAAGCCCATCCCCCCTGCCGCCCCGGCACCGGGGAATTCCGGGTCCGCCTTGCCAGGGTACAGACGGGCGGCCAATTGTGCATAGCGGGCCAGCCAGCCGTCCATCTGCCCGATCATGGCAGGGGTGGCGCCTTTCTGGGGGCCGTATACCGCACTGCAGCCTTGGGGACCGCACAGGGGGTTGGTCACATCGCAGGCAACCCGGAAGCGGCATTCGGCCAGCTGGGGCAGGACATGGGCGGCGGAAATGGTATGCAGGTCCGCCAGACCGGCGGCCCCGGGGGCGATGGGACGGCCCTGCTCATCCAGGAACGCATACCCCAGAGCCTGGAGCATCCCTGCGCCGCCGTCGTTGGTGGCGCTGCCTCCAATGCCCACGATAAAGCGGCGGCAGCCCTGTTCCATGGCGTCCCGCAGCACCTGCCCCACCCCGTAGGTGGTGGCACGCAGCGGGTCCCGCCGGGCCGGGTCCACCAGAGGCAGGCCGGCGGCGGCGGACATTTCCACCACGGCGGTACAGCCGTCGGGCAGGATCCCGTAGGCCGATTCCACCGGGTCGCCCAGGGGGCCTGCGACCGTGACGCGGCGCAGTCGGCCCCCCAGCCCCGCAGCCAGAGCCTCCACCGTTCCCTCCCCACCGTCGACCAAAGGGCGCACCGCCACCTCTGCCGACGGGATGGCGCGCAAGGCCCCTTCCCGGACGGCCTGACCGGCCTGCAGAGAGGAAAGGCTTCCCTTGAAGGAATCCATGGCCACCACGATGTTCATACCAAAACGACTCCTTTACAGTGGATTTGTTTCCAGTATACTGCGGTTCGGCTCCGCTTTCCAGACGGAATTGTCCCAGAAAGGAAAAAGCGGGCCGCCCGGGAAGGAACGGCCCGCTTTTCCGCATGCGGGGAGGGAGAGGAAGGAGGGAATCACAAAGAGAATTTCTGCCGGGCAATGCTTTCCAGCACGGCGGCACTGCCCTCGATGCCGAACTCGGCGGAGTTGAGCATTACATGGCAGTTGACGCGCACATCCCCGCCGCCGTAAACCCGGTGATACCCGGCCCGGGCCTTGTCCACCCGGGCCATGGTGCGGCGGGCGGTTTCTTCGTCCATTTCCAGCTTTTCCACACAGTTTTTCAGCCGGGCGGCAGTGGGGGCAAAGATATGCACGTTGAGCAGGTTGGGCTGGTCCTTGAGGACCTCGTCGGCACAGCGGCCCACGATGATGCAGCTCTGCTTGGCGGCCAGGTCCCGGATGATGTTCTTCTGTACAGCGAAGATCTCGTCCTGCATGCTCTTGATGCCCATACCCAGAGGGTAGATCCGCCGGTAAAAGATGTTGTGGGCGGCCTCCTCGTTGTTGGCCACCTCGGAAACCCGCAGGCCCATACGCCGGGCGGTCTGCTCCACGATGTCCCGGTCATAGAATTCGCACCCCATCCGGGCGGCCAGTTCCTTGGCGATGCTGCGCCCCATACTGGCGAAATCCCGGGAGAGGGTGATCACGTATTTGGTCACAAAAACGCCCCCTTTACTGTGCTGCCGGAACCCGGCGGGGCGCCGTGCGGGGCCGCGGATTCTGCAGCGAGCGCACCGCACAGGACAGTGCGAAGTTGATGACGAAATAGATCACGAAGGCCAGGCCGAAGAGGACGAAAACATCGCTGACCAGCTGGGTACCGGCCCCGTTGTACATGTTGGAGGTGGCCAGGATCTGCCGCACCCGGGACATGAGTTCGATAACCGCCACGTTGGCCAGGTAGCTGGAATCCTTGATGGTGCTGATGACCTGGCTGAGCAGGGTGGGCACCACCGCCCGGTATGCCTGGGGGAGCACGATGTACCAAAGGATCTGCACCGTGCTGAACCCCTGGGCGTACCCGGCTTCAAACTGCCCGGTGGCCACCGAGTTCAACCCGCCGCGGATGATCTCCGCCATGATGGAGGATTCAAACAGCACCAGCGCCACAAAGGCCCGGAAGAGCACCCGCACCTCCACGCTGGTGAGCCCCAGCATCCGGTGGGCGAAGAAGTCAGGCACCGGGCAGAAGACCAGGCAGATGAAGATCCAGAACAGCAGCGGGGTGTTGCGGAACAGTTCAATGTATGCCGTGGCCAGCCATTTGAGGACCCGGCTGCGGCCGGTGCAGTAGTTGCGCATCAGGCCCAGCACCGAGCCGATGAACAGGCTGACCACCACCGCGCACACCGAGATGACCAGGGAGAAGAGCACACCCCGCATGATGTACACAAAGACGCCCTCTTTGGCCAGGATGGAAAAACTTGCCTGCCAGTCCAGCATTTACGCCACCCCCTGTTCCAGTTGTTTCACAATGGCCGCGCTGCGTTTGTCGCGGCGTTTGAGGTTGTTCTCCCAGGTGGAAGCCAGGGTGGACAGCGGGAAGCAGACCACAAAGAACAGGGCTCCGCAGACCAGGTAGGCGGGGGCGTAGGCACCGCCGGTGGTGGCCCCCGTGACAAAGCTGTAGGTCAGGGAGATCAGGTCCGCCCCGCCCACGATATACAGGCAGCTGGTATTCTTGAACAGGTTCACCGCCTGGTTGACCATGGGCGGCAGGATGATCTTCAGGCTCTGGGGGAAGATGATGTAGTACATGGTCTCCACATAGCCGAAGCCCTGGCTGGCCGCCGCCTCAAACTGGCCTTTGGGCACCGCCTGGATGCCGGCGCGCACCACCTCGGCCATATAGGCCCCGGTGTAGATGCCCAGGCTGATGATGCCGGTGAGGATGATGCTGACCTTGGCGCCGGAAAAGGCCAGCACATAATACAAAAAGCACATCTGCAGCACGATGGGGGTGTTCTGGAAAAACTCCACATACACCCGGGCCAGAAGGACCAGGGGCTTTTTGCCGCTGGTGGCCAGCAGGCCGAAAACAATGCCCAGTACCAAGGCCAGCAGCAACCCGAAGATTGCTGTTTCCAGCGTGTTGCCGAAGCCTGTGAGGAACGTGCCGCGATAGGTCCATACCTTGCCCCAGGCCTGGGGCGAAAGCAGTTCTGCCATCTTGTGTCTCTCTCCCTCCTGAATCAAAAAGAGGCGGGTCCGGGGCCGAGCCCCGGCCCGCCCCGCCGGTTCTGCTTTACAGCCGATCAGCCCAGGTTGAACTCGCTGATATAGCCGTCAATGGTGCCGTCTGCCAGGCAGGTTTCCACAAAATCGTTGCAGTAGGTGGAAAAGTCGCTGCCCTTCTTGGTGGCAATGCCGTAATCCTGCGGCGAGAACTGGGCGTCGATGTAGCTGCGGCCTTCGGTCTTGTAGACAGCCAGGATGGACTTGTCCACGCAGAAGGCGTCCACGGTGCCGGCGCTCAGCGCGGTGGAGATGGCCGGGTAATCGTCGAACTGCTGGAAGGTCACGCCCTCGGTCCAGGTAGCGGGGTCAAAGGTGTCGGCGTTGAAGTTGGTGCCGTCGATGACGCCATCATCCACCATGGCCTGCACCAGGGACCGGGCGGAGGTGGAACCGGAGGAAACGCCTACCACCTTGCCCTGCAAATCGGCCAGAGAGGTGATGCCGGAGTCATCCTCCACCAAAACAGTGACGTAGTCGGTGTAGTACGGGGTGGTGAAGTCCCAGCTTTCCTTGCGCTCATCGGTGATGGTGAAGGTGGCCAGGACACAGTCGATATCGCCGGAATCCAGCAGCTCGGTGCGGGTGGCGGCGGTGACGGTGGTGAACTCCACGTCAACGCCCAGCTGTTCAGCCAGCTTCTTGGCCAGCTCGATCTCCATGCCGGAATATTCGCCGGTGGCGGGGTCCTGGTAGCCGAAGCCCACCACCGCGTTCTTGACGCCGACCCGCAGCACACCGCGGTCCACAATGGCCTGGGTGTCGGGACCCAGGGCACCGGCGGTCTCGGCACTGGCGGCCGCGGACTCCGCGCCGGAGGTGGAGGCGGCGGAAGAAGATTCCGGCTCCCCGCCGCAGGCCGCCATGCTCAGCAGCATGGCACCGGCCAGAATGGACGAAAGAATCGCTTTGCGTTTTTTCATGATGTTACCCTCCTGTATCGTAGAATCAAATCCCTCTATGGTGACATGCCCGCAGGCATGAAAACCCTTGTTCAGTGCAGGATCTTGCCCAGGAACTGCCGCACCCGCTCGTTGCTGGGGTTGGTGAAGAAGTGCTCCGGAGTGCCCTCCTCCAGGATCTGTCCGTCCGCCATAAAGACCACCCGGTCGGCCACCTGGCGGGCAAAGCCCATCTCGTGGGTGACCACCACCATGGTAATGTTCTCCTTGGCCAGGCGGATCATCACGTCCAGCACCTCCTGGATGGTCTCGGGGTCCAGGGCGGAGGTGGGTTCGTCAAACAGGATGATCTTGCTCTGGGCGCACAGGGCCCGGGCGATGGCGATGCGCTGCTGCTGCCCGCCGGAAAGGGTGGTGGGATACACATGGGCCTTATCGGTCAGGCCCACCACGTCCAGGTAGTGATAGGCCAGCTCCTCGGCCTCCTGGCGGGATTTGTGATGCAGCTTGATGGGGGCCAGGGTGAGGTTTTTCAGCACCGTCATGTGAGGGTACAGATTGAACTGCTGGAACACCATGGACATATTGTCCCGCACCAGCTGGCGCTTGTTCTTGTGGGTGAGTTCGGTGCCGTTGATATACACGTGACCGCTGGTGGGCTCCTCCAGGAAATTCATGCACCGCACGGTGGTGGATTTGCCCGACCCGGACGGTCCGATGATGACCAGCTTCTCCCCTTCGGCGACCTCCAGGGACACATCCTTGAGCACGTGCAGATCCCCGAAATACTTGTTGACCTTTTCCAGCCTGATCATGCCATGTTCCCTCCCGGTAGAAAAAAGAAAGACGCTTCACACCCCGCAGGGTATGAAACGTCTTTGTTTCGTCTGTGATTTGTCTGGCAGTCTAGCACACCCGTTTGCGTTTGTCAACGTTCCGGGGCGTTCTTCTGCACATTTTCACAAGTTTTGTCCGATACATTCCGGAAAATTCTGGTAATATCACCAAGTCCCGGCAGATACGGGCGCTCGTACTCCTCTTTCAGGCAGCGCACCGCCGCATCATGCCCGGCGTCCGGCACGCAGACATCGTAGGCACCCGCCACACTGCCGATGGTGCGCACATGGTCGTAACCTTTAAGGCGGCGCAGCACCTCCACCGTGTTCAGCTTGGTGGCCTGACGGCGGTAGACCTTGAGATAGGCACAGCCCGGGTATTCGTCGGAGGGATAGCACAGCAGCCGGTACTGCCCGGCTTCGGCCCCGGGGGCCAGGGCGCTGCGGGCGGCTTCGACGGCATCCGTGGGTCCCACCGCCATGAGGTAGGCTACCGGCGCATCTTCCGGCAGAGGACGGCAGAGATAGTTGCGGTAGGGGGAACGGCGCAGCTGTTCCTTCACCCGCCGGGCCGCTTCGGTGCGCAGAGGAGGGTGAAAAATCAGCACCGAATCTTCCAGGATGGTGTTGTAAAAGCAGTCCAGCCCCGCGGCCTGGATCTGTACGGCCAGTTCCCGGGCCTGGTCGTGGGGCAGTTCGCACCGGTAGGGGAAGGTGTTGCTCACCGGGTCATACAGGATGGCCCCGTCCATGAGCACCACCGGCAGACGCAGCCGCAGGTCCCCGGCCGCTTCCAGGAAGGAAGCCGGGGTGCGCAGGGTCATGATGCTCAGGGCCAGTCCCTCGTCCAGCAGGCGGTTCAGTTCCACCCGGCCGTAATCCGACATGGGCGCGCACCGGGGCAGCAGCACATCGTCCAGCGCCGCCACAAACAGCACGTCCCGCCGCTTGCGGGTGGGACGGTGCAGAGCGTTCACCCCCATGCCGATGGCCACGCCCAGGAGGGTATCGGTGACACGGTTGAAGACAAAAAGATAGGGGTTGCTGTCCCCGATGTGCACCATGGTGATGGACAGAAACACCACACAGGAAAAATAGGCGGCGTTTTTGCGGTGCAGGGCCACCGCCGTGCACAAAGCCCCCGTGACGCCGGCCATGACCGCCAGGCAGTAGAGCAGATAGGCGCAGGAGAACCGCACCAGCAGCTCCTGCTGCAGCACGATGAGCACCAGCCCGAACACCGCCCCCACCGCCGTGCCGGTCAGCCGCTGCACCGCCATGCGGCGGGTGCTGCCCCGGTAAGGCTGCATACACTGCAGCGCAGCCAGGGCGGAGTAAAAGGGGATGCCCTGAAAGCCCCGCAGTACATAGACCGCAAAACAGAGCCCCACCCCCAAGGCGGAACGGAGTACCCGCTGCCCGATATGGAAGCGGGCGGATGATTTGTTCATGGACGGAATCCTCTCCCTTTGGGCAAAAGAAAAGGCGCTGCGGGGATGCCCGCAACGCCTTTGTTCTGCCGCGAAATTGAAGGTATCATAGCACAGCGGCAAGGCGGTGTCAAATGCCGGGCAACGGACCCTTGGGGCGGGGATGAGGATTTTTTTCTTGACGTGACGGGAAAAACTGCCTATAATGAGAGTATCAACAGGACAAGGACGTCTTTGAAAAACGTCCTTGTCCTGTTTTTTTAGTTTGGTTTCGGGATGGTGATTGGAATGGAAGACCTGATCCGCCACGCAGAGCAGATCAACCGCCAACTGGCCCGCAACGGGGTCAAGTTCGGCATTTACAAGAAGGGCGTTTTTCAGGAACGCCTTTTTCCCTTTGATGCGATTCCCCGGGTCATCACGGCCGAAGAGTGGGCAGTGCTTTCCCGCGGACTGGTGCAGCGGGTGCGGGCGCTGAACCTGTTTCTGAAGGATGTGTACGGGGACAAGCGCATTCTGGCCGACGGTGTGGTACCGGAGGAATTCGTCTACCGTTCCCCGGGGTATCTGGCCCCCTGCGAAGGCATCCTGCCTCCGGGCGGCATCTACAGCCATATTTCGGGCATCGACCTGGTCAAGGGCAAGGACGGCACCTGGTATGTGCTGGAGGACAACCTGCGCATTCCCTCCGGCGCCTCCTATCCCCTGGTTGCCCGGCAGCTCTGCCGCCGGTGCAGCCCGGATACCTTCCGCCACAACGCGGTGGTGGACAACCGGAACTACGGGGAGCTGCTGCGCCGCACCATGGACAGTGTGAACACCGGCGGCATCAATGTGGTGTTCACCCCCGGCCGGTACAACGCCGCCTATTTTGAGCACGCCTTCCTGGCCGAGCAGACCGGCGCGGTGCTGGCGGAGTCCGGGGACCTGTATGTGCGGGACAATGTGCTGTATTACAAGGCCACCCACGGGGACTGCCGGGTGGGCGCCGTCTACCGCCGGGTGTCCGACGACTACATGGACCCCCTGACCTTTGAGCCAAGCTCCCTCATCGGCATTCCCAACCTCATGGCCGCTTACCGGGCGGGCAATGTGGCGGTGCTCAACGCCTTCGGCAACGGCGCCGCCGACGACAAGGGCATCTACTACTTTGTGCCCCGGATGATCCGGTATTATCTGGGGGAGGAATCCATCCTGCACAACGCCCCCACCTACCTGCCCTTCTATGAGGAGGACCGGAAGTATGTACTGGACCATCTGGACAGCCTGGTCATCAAGGATGTGGCCGAAGCCGGCGGATACGGCGTGGTCTTCGGCAGCAAACTGAGTCGGAGGGAACTGGACAAGATGCGGGATACCATTCTGGCCCAGCCCCGCCGGTTCATCGCCCAGGAGGTCATCGACTTTGAGGATCTGCCCCTCATGGAGGGAGCCGAGCGGGTGGAGCGCAAGGCCGACCTGCGCGCCTTTGTCTTGTCCGGCGCCGAGGACACCGTGGCCTGGCCCAGCGGCCTGACCCGGTTCTCCCGCAATCCGGACAGCTTTATCGTCAACTCGTCGCAAGGAGGAGGTTTCAAGGATACATGGGTCCTGTCACATTGAGCAAACAAAACCGGCTGTTCTGGCTGGGGCGCTACGCCGAGCGCGTGTATATGTCGGTGCAATTTCTGATGGATACCTACGACACCTTGCTGGACGGCAGTGCTTCCAGCGTGGATTACGCCGATCTCTGCCGCCGTCTGGGGGTGCAGAACGTGTATGCCAGCGCGGAGGATTTCTGCCGCCGGTATCTCTTTGACGCATCGGTGCCCGGTTCGGTGCGGGGCAGCATGGACAACCTGCTGGGCAACGGCATGGTGCTGCGGGAGACCATCTCCACCCCCACCCTGGCCTACCTGGAAATGGCGGAGAACGCCATGGAAATGGCCAGCCGCAGCGAAGCTCCCGCGGTGGAGCTGCAATGGGTGCTGGACGATATCATGGCCTTCCGGGGCAGCTTTGACGAATCGGTGGACCTGGAAGGGGTACGGGATATCACCAAGACCGGCGGTACGGTGGAACGGCTGAGCCTGATGCTGCGGCTGGACCGGGAACCGGAACACCTGCGCCGGGAAGCCCTGAAGCTGATGAACCGGCTGTACAAGACCGATCTGACCACCGACCCCGCCGCCATGCACACCGTTTCCGCCTTTGCCCTGGAAGCGGCAGACGTGCCCAAGGAGGAGCTGCTGCGCAGCGTGGAAGGTCTGTTTGTGGTATGAGCCGGGTGCTGGAATTTTCCTACGATATCGCCCTGGACTTTGACCGCCCGGTGACCGCCCACAGCTTTGTGCTGCGCTGTCTGCCGGCAGAAGTTCCCGGGCAGCAGGTGCTGTGCGCCGCCCTGACCCTGGACCCCGCCGTGCCCTACACCGAGCAGCGGGACGCCTTCGGCAACCGGCTGCAGATCGGGCGCATCGACGCCCCCCACCAGAAGTTCCACTACCGGGCAGCGGGCCGGGTCCTGCGGGAGGATGCCGCCCGGGTGCGGGAACCGGACCGGCCGATTTTCCGGTATCCGTCCCGGTACACCGCCCCCTCCCCCGCTCTGCGGGAGACAGCGGCCTGCCTGGCCCCCCTGCGGGAGGAGAAGGCCAGGGCCTGGGCCCTGCTGGAGGCCGTGCAGCATCACATGCACTACACCCCCGGTGTGACCGGCGTGAACACCACCGCCGCCCAGGCCTTCGACCTGGGGCAGGGGGTCTGCCAGGATTACGCCCACATCTATCTGGCCCTGGCCCGGCTGTGCGGGCTCAGCGCCCGGTATGTGAACGGGTTGCCCGAGGGGGAAGGCGCCAGCCACGCCTGGTGTGAAGTCTGGCTGGACGGTATCTGGACCGGCATAGACCCCACCCGGGGCCGCTGGGCGGACGAAGGGTACATCCGCTTTGGGACAGGTCGGGATTTTGCCGACTGCCCCATGGAGCGGGGGGTCTTTCTGGGCGGCGCCAACCAGTGCCAGACCGTTTTTATGAAGGTCAGCGAACAGTGAAACCATCTTGAAGGAGCATACAGAACCATGATACAGGAAGTGGTACGGGTCCCCCTGGCCGTGGGCGAAGATCTGGTCATCCAGAAGCGCCGCATCGGGTCCGGCGGGCCACGGCTCTGCGTTGTCACCGGCACCCACGGGGATGAGCTGGAAGGCCAGTATGTGGCCTGGCGGCTCAACCGTCTGCTGCAGGAAAACCAGGAACATCTCCACGGTACGGTGGACATCTACCCGGCGCTGAACCCCCTGGGCATCAGCACCATGACCCGGGGCATGCCCTTGTGCGACCTGGACATGAACCGGACCTTTCCCGGTTCCCGGGACGGGGCCATGTCCGAACTGATCGCCGCCCGCATCATGGAGGACATCACCGGCGCCGATCTGTGCATCGACATCCACGCCAGCAACATCTTTCTGCGGGAGATCCCCCAGGTGCGCATCAACGTGAATACCGCCGAGACCCTGGTGCCCCTGGCCAAATACCTGAACATGAACCTGATCTGGATTCACGCAGCAGCCACCGTGCTGGAATCCACCCTGGCCCACAGCCTGAATGCAGCGGGTACCCCCACCCTGGTGGTGGAGATGGGCATCGGCATCCGGATCACCAAGGCTTTCGGGGAACAGCTGCTCACCGGCATCCTGTCCCTCATGGCCCACCTGGGCATGTGGGACGCCCCAGTGGCCCCCATTGCCCCACCCATCGTCAGCAGCGACGGGGCGGTATCCTTTGTGAACGCCAACTATCCCGGCATGTTCGTCCCGGCGGTGGACCACGGCGTCCGGGTGGAACGGGGACAGGAACTGGGCATCATCGCGGACCCGCTCACCGGCGGCACCCGGGAGACCCTGCGCAGCCCCGCCACCGGGCTTCTGTTTACCCTGCGGGAATACCCCGTGGTTTATGAGGGCTCGCTGATTGCCCGGGTCCTGGGAGGCAGTGTATGAGAGAGGAAGTTTTATTCACCCTGGACACCCCCTACCGTCAGCCGCTGGCCGTCAAGGGGTGGTATTTCGGCACACCGGGCCGCAAGACCCTGGCCGTGATGGGGGCGCTGCGGGGCAACGAGGTCCAGCAGATGTACGTCTGTTCCCAGCTGATCCGCCGCCTGGAGGCACTGGAACAGGCCGGGGCCTTGTCCGAAGAATGCGGCATTCTGGTCATTCCCTGCGCCAACCAGTTTTCCATGAATGTGGGGCGGCGGTTCTGGGCAGCAGACAACACCGACATCAACCGGATGTTCCCGGGCTACGACGCCGGGGAGACCACCCAGCGCATTGCCGCCCGGATTTTTGAGGCACTGCAGGGCTACACCTACGGCATCCATGTGACCAGCCTGTATCTGCCGGGGCATTGCCTGCCCCACCTGCGGATCATGAAAACCGGCTATCAGACTCCCGAGACCGCCCGGGATTTCGGGCTGCCTTACATTGCCCTACGGGAACCCCACCCCTATGACACCACCACCCTGAACTACAACTGGCAGATCTGGAACACCCAGACCTTTTCCCTGTACACCCGCACCACCGACCGCACCGACACCCCGGCTGCCCGACAGGCGGTGGAGGCAGTGCTGCGGTTTTTGCAGACCCGGGGCTTCTGCCGCTGCGACGTGACCGCCGGGGAGCCTTCCCGCATCTTTGCGGAGGAATCCCTGTGCAACATCCAGCCTTCCGCCGGGGGCCTGCTGGTGTACATGGCGGATCTGGGCACCCGGGTCCGCCGGGGTCAGGCCCTGGCCCAGGTGGTGGACCCCTGTGCGGGCACCATCCGCCAGACCCTGTGCACCCCGGTAAGCGGCCGGATCTTCTTTGAGCACGAGGCCTGCCTCATCAATGGGTACGATGTGGCGCTGCGGATTCTGCCGGATGAAACGGCAGAATGACCGGCTGACCGAAAGCACATCGGACTCCGGTTCCTTTTTTCGTTTTCTCCATATACGCAATCTCATAAAAAGGTGTGCCCTGCCCGGAGCGTTTTTGCCCCGGGCAGGGCCTTTTTCTATGGGCAAAGGTTCCGCTGCTATTTTTCCGGACGAGACGCCCCGTTCCGGTCGCTGTCCTGGGAGGTCGGAACGTCAATTTCTTTTTTCATCCGACAACATTTTACACCGGCGCTCATATGGGGTATACTGGGAGCAGATTGTCTGAAAGGAGTGCCGAGACCATGGAAAAGGACCCCCTGTCCAGAGCGCAGAAGCTGCGGACCCTGTTTTTTGCCACCCTGTATATCAGCGCCTTCACCTTCGGGGGCGGATACGTGATCGTCACCTTTATGAAACGAAAATTTGTGGATGAACTGCACTGGCTGGAGGAAAAGGAGATGCTGGACATGACTGCTCTGGCCCAGTCCACCCCCGGCGCCATTGCGGTAAACGCCGCCATTCTGGTGGGCTGGCGGGTGGCTGGATTGCCGGGCATGGTGGTGGCGGTACTGGGGTCTATCCTGCCGCCCATGGTCATCCTGACCCTGATCTCCTTCATCTACCAGGCTTTTGCCACCAATCCCTATGTGGCGCTGGTCCTCAAGGGGATGCAGGCCGGCGTGGCTGCGGTCATTCTGGACGTGGTGTGCGATCTGGGCGGCGATGTGCTCAAGACCCGCTCTCCCCTCTTCATCGGTCTGATGGTGGCCGCCTTCCTTGCCAGCTTTGTCTTCAACGTCAACGTCATTCTCATTATCCTGGCCGCCACTGCCTTCGGGGTGGTGCGGGCGGCCTGGCAGCACAGAAAGGCGGTGCGGTGATGATTTACGCGGAGCTCTTTTTCAGTTTTCTCAAAGTGGGTCTGTTCAGCGTGGGCGGCGGGTATGCCGCCATGCCCCTGATCCAGAATCAGGTGGTGGAACAGCACGCTTGGCTGACCTTGCAGGAGTTCACCGACCTGATTACCATTGCCCAGATGACCCCGGGGCCCATCGCCATCAACTCGGCCACCTTTGTGGGGGTGCGCATTGCGGGAATCCCGGGTGCTGTGGTGGCCACCCTGGGGTGCATCGCCCCCGCCCTGATTCTGGTTTCCCTGCTGGCCTATATTTACAATAAGTATCAGAATCTTTCTGTATTACAGAACGTACTGGCCTGTCTGCGGCCGGTGGTGGTGGCCCTGATCCTGGGGGCGGGGCTATCCATTCTGGCCATGGTACTGTTCAACGGCAGTGCCCCGGCTTTCCAGAACCTGAGCTGGATCGACACCGCCCTGTTTGCGGCAGCCTTTGTGATTCTGCGCCGGTTCAGGTGGGACCCCATTCTGACCATGTGCCTGTGCGGGGCGGCAGGCCTGGCTGCCCATACCCTGCTGCCCATGCTGTAACCGCCCTATTCTCTCGCCGGCACACCAATAAAACACAAAAAAGCCCGCCGAAACCGGATGGTCTCGGCGGGCTTTTAACAGCTCAACGGAGAAAGAAGAGCTATGGGAGGGCGATTATTCCTGAGGCACGTGCCACTTCCAGTCCAGGATCTCGGGCAGATCCTGGCCCACTTCATGGATGTAGTTCTTGTGGGCCACCAGCTTGTCGTTCATCTGCTGGATGAGGTAAGCGCCGCGGTTGCCCAGCTGGGGCAGATGCTGGATGGCATCCTTGACCAGGTGGAAGCGGTCGATCTCGTTCTGCACACGCATATCGAACGGGGTGGTGATGGTGCCTTCTTCCTGATAGCCATGAACGCTGAGGTTGCGGTTGGTGCGGTTGTAGGTCAGCTCATGGATCAGGGTGGGATAGCCGTGGAAAGCGAAGATGATGGGCTTGTCCTTGGTGAACAGGGCATCATAGTCGGCGTCGCTCAGGCCGTGAGGATGCTTGGTGTTGGGTTCCAGCTTCATCAGGTCGACCACGTTGACCACACGGATCTTCAGCTCGGGCAGAGCATCCCGCAGGATGGTGACCGCAGCCAGGGTTTCCAGGGTCGGGGTGTCGCCGCAGCAGGCCATGACCACGTCGGGTTCTTCCCCGGCGTCGTTGGAAGCCCACTCCCAGATGCCGACACCCTGGGTGCAGTGCTTGACAGCCTGCTCCATGGTCAGCCACTGGGGACGGGGATGCTTGGAGGTGACCAGCACGTTCACATAGTCACGGCTGCGGATGCAGTGATCGAAGCAGGACAGCAGGCAGTTGGCATCCGGCGGCAGGTACAGGCGAACCACGTCTGCCTTCTTGTTGGCGATGTGATCCAGGAAGCCGGGATCCTGATGGGTAAAGCCGTTGTGGTCCTGCTGCCAGACGTTGGAGGACAGGATCAGGTTCAGGGAAGCAATGCTCTGACGCCAGGGCAGCTGGTTGCAGACCTTGAGCCACTTGGCATGCTGGGCCACCATGGAGTCCACCACGCGGATGAAGCTTTCGTAGGAGGCAAAGAAGCCGTGACGGCCGGTGAGCAGGTAGCCTTCCAGCCAGCCTTCGCACATATGCTCGGACAGCATGGAGTCCATGATGCGGCCGTCCTGGGCCAGGAATTCGTCGCCGGGCACCGTGGTGGAGTTCCAGTCACGGTTGGTGGCTTCGAAGCACTTGTACAGACGGTTGGACATGGTCTCGTCAGGTCCGAAGATACGGAAGTTCTTGGCATCGGCGTTGAGACGGAACAGGTCGCGGATGTAGCCGCCCAGTTCGATCATGTCCTGCTTTTCCACGCTGCCGGGGAACGGAATGTCCACCGCGTAGTCCTTGAAGTCGGGAGTACGCAGGTCACGCAGCAGCTTACCGCCGTTGGCGTGGGGGTTGGCCGCAATACGGCGGTCACCGGTGGGGGCCAGTTCCTGCAGTTCGGGAATCAGAGTGCCGTTTTCATCAAACAGTTCTTCGGGATGGTAGCTGCGCAGCCATTCCTCGATCTGCTTCAGGTGCTCTTCCTGGTTGGGGGTGCCGACGGTGATGTCGATGGGCACCTGATGGGCACGGAAGGTACCCTCGATGGGCTTGCCGTCCACCACCTTCGGGCCGGTCCAGCCCTTGGGGGTGCGCAGCACGATCATGGGCCACTGGATATGACCCATATCTTCGCCGGCGCGGGCACGGCGCTGGATGTCGTGGATCTCCTCGATGACGGTGTCCAGGGTGTCGGCCATCTTGGCGTGCATGGTCATGGGGTCGTCGCCCTCGACAAAGTAGGGCTTCCAGGAGCAGCCCAGGAAGAAGTGCTCGATCTCTTCATGGGTCATGCGGCCGAAGACGGTGGGGTTGGAGATCTTGTAGCCGTTCAGGTGCAGGATGGGCAGCACGGCGCCGTCGCCCTTCGGGTTCAGGAACTTGTTGGACTGCCAGCTGGTGGCCAGAGGGCCGGTCTCGGCTTCGCCGTCGCCCACGGTGACCGCGGCGATCAGATCCGGGTTGTCGAACACAGCGCCGAAGGCATGGGCGATGGAGTAACCCAGCTCGCCGCCTTCATTGATGGAGCCCGGAGTCTCGGGAGCCACGTGGCTGGAAATGCCGCCGGGGAAGCTGAACTGCTTGAACAGTTTCTTCATGCCCTCTTCATCGCGGCTGATGTTGGGGTACACTTCGCTGTAGGTGCCGTCCAGGTAGGCGTTGGCAACGAAGAAGTTGCCGCCGTGGCCCGGGCCGGAGATGAGGATCAGGTCCTGATCGTACTTCTTGATGACCCGGTTCAGGTGCACGTAGACGAAGTTCTGGCCGGGCACGGTGCCCCAGTGGCCGACGATCTTCTTCTTCACGTCGTCGCGGGTCAGGGGACGGCGCAGCAGGGGGTTGTCCAGCAGATACAGCTGGCCGGCTGCCAGGTAGTTGGACGCCCGCCAGTAGGCGTTAATACGCTGCAGCTCTTCGTTGGAAAGGCTCATGGGTAAAATTCCTCCTTGTTTTGTTTCTTCCTAAACTTCTCAGGCGAAGGGATTCTCGGTGGGATACGGCAGGGACTTGGGCTGGTTGTAGGCGATGTCGCCGATGCCCAGGAACTTGAAGACCTCGTACAGGGCCTTGCCGCAGTGAGCGAAGGCCACGGCGCCGTGGTGCGGATAGTGCTTGCCCACCAGGACGTGGCGGTAGAACCGGCCCATCTCCTTGATGGCGAACACGCCGATGCCGCCGAAAGAACGGGTGGCAACCGGCAGGACTTCGCCCTCAGCCACATAGGCGCGCAGGACGCCCTCGCTGTCGCACTGCAGGCGGTAGAAGGTGATATCGGACGGGGCGATGTCCCCTTCCAGGGTGCCGCGGGTGAAGTCGGGTTCGCTGCCCGCCGGCTCCAGCAGACGGTGCTGGATCAGCTGGTACTTCACAGCGCGGTTGGCGCACATCTTGCAGGAAGGCGTGTTGCCGCAATGGAAGCCCATGAAGGTATCGGTGAGGGTGTAATCGAACTTGCCCGCGATGTCCTCATCGTAGATGTACTGGGGCACGC
>CAUEKL010000021.1 GCA_959018215.1 uncultured Gemmiger sp. | reverse complement strand
GTTGGTTAGCGCGCCAGATTGTGGCTCTGGAGGCCGAGGGTTCGAATCCCTCTAGGCACCCCACCAAAGACCGCACAGTGGATAAAAGCTGCGCGGTCTTTTTTCTTAGGATTTCGGCGGCCCCGGCCGCCTGTTGCTGGGCCGTAGCCAAGTGGTAAGGCAGCGGACTTTGACTCCGCCATTCGTGAGTTCGAACCTCGCCGGCCCAACCAAACACGCCCCCGTCACGGACGGGGGCGTGTTTTCTTTTCCGGACATGTTTAATCCTGCCCAGGGCGGGGCATACTTACCTTGCATGGCGGCAAACGCCGTCCCCCAAAATGCTTTGCCTTGAAAGGAAGGTGACTCCCATGGAAAACCGCGGTGTTTTCTGCGATGTGGACGCCTGCGCCCACAACATCGACTGCCAGAAATGTGACCTGAGCCAGATCAAGATCACCCACCACTCCGACAACGCTTCCTCCGGTGTGGATACCCCGCACTTCTGCCAGAGCTACGAACAGAAGTAACTGCTTTTTGCGGCAGTGCAAAACGGCCCCTTCGGGAAATAGACTTTTCCCGGAGGGGCCGTTTTTGGTATTGGGAACGTCAGCCGGTGTGCACGAACTTGGGGTAGATGCGCTCCATCCGGGCGTTGTCGAAGTGCTCGTCCAGATACACAGCCACCTTGCTGTCGGCAGGTTTGCCTTCGATGCGGGCGGTGTAGCGGGACAGGGCCGCCGAGCTCACCGCCATGTTCACGCACATGAACACCACCAGGCACCAGGTGAGAACGGTGCCCAACCGGCGGGGCAGCTTTTCAATGCCCGCGGACAGGGGCGGGTAGAAGATCTTGAACCAGGCCACCGCCGCAAAGCCCCAGAAGAAGCAGTACAGCAGGTTGATGCGCCCGCCCAGGTTGAAGGGGATCTTGCTGTAATCCCAGAACACAGCGCCGAAGACGATCTCGGTAAAGACGCTGCACAGGTATTCGTAAGCGCCGCCCAGCAGGGTACCGGCCACAAACAGCCAGCTGGCGCTCTTGTCCTTGTAGCGGTAGAGCAGCAGGGTGACCAGAGCAATGGCCAGCCCCCACACGATGGAGAACGGCCCCCACACCAGACTGGACCGGCTCATCCACACCCCGGCGGTGATGCGGCAGAAGATGGTCTCGGCCACATCCCCCAGAAAAGCGCCGATGACAAAAAGCAGGAACAGCTTGTAGAAGCTGCATCCTTCGGCAAAAACGGTGCTCTTTTCCCGCTTGGGGCGCACAAAGTTGGCCTGGGGATAGGCCTTGGTCATGCGGCGCTCGGTGCAGCCCAGCACCCACATGCCCAGGTCCAGGGTCATGGCAGCCAGACGGTTGTGCACCTCCTGTGCCCGGGAGAAGCGGTACCGGATACCGGCCAGGGTCAGCACGGTGCCGATGCTGTCCAGGGCCAGCAAAGCCAGCAGCACCCAGATCAGGACCTGACCGGCCAGAGGCGGCAGCAGGGCAAAGACATGCAGGAGCAGGGGTGCCACCCATTTGACGGCCACCACGCCCAGAATGCCCCAGAAGACCGAGGCCGTCAGGCAGATGTACCCGTCTAGGTTGAAACGGCGGTTGGAGTAGTCCCACCAGCGGGCGTCACTGAACCGTTCCAGAATGTGTCCGCCGACCCATTCCACCGCCGTGGCAATGACGGCGCTGAACAGGAAGAGGAAGAACCAGCTGTCCATGGCCAGTTCCCGCAGACCCACGGTGATGATGCAGCCCGCCACACCGTAGATCAGGCACAAGGGCCCACCCAGCACGCCCCGGTCCTGGTAGCGGCGACGGCGCAGGGCGGTAAACAGGACCTCGGCCAGCCAGCCGAAGAAGGAATAGCAGAAGAAGAGCCAGACCAGATTGAAGAATGTCATACACAAGACCTCTCGGTTTTAAGAAGGGAGGGGCGGATAGGGGGCTCAGTCGTCGGGCTCGCAGCGCAGCCGCTGCCCGGCGGTGTCCTCGCTCACATAGTGGGTACGGCGGGACATCTGGTTGTCCAGGGTCTCGCCGTTGAGATAGTGGTGCAGGTTGCGGACAAAAATGTCCACAATGTTGTCCAGGGTCCGGGGCAGGCTGAACCGTCCCGAAATGTGCGGAGTGATGAGCACGTTGGGCTGCTTCCACAAAGGATGGTCGGCGGGCAGAGGCTCCGGGTCGGTCACGTCCAGGGCCGCGCCGAACAGATGCCCGCTCTGCAGGGCGGCGGTCAGGGCGTCGGTGTCCACCGCCGTGCCCCGGCCCACATTCATCAGGATGGCCCCCGGCTTCATCCGGGCAAGGCGGGCGGCGTCAAAGAGATGAACGGTCTCGTCGGTGCCGGGCAGGCTCAGGGCCACCAGATCGGCTTCGGGCAGCTCGGCGTCCAGGTCCTCCTGGCCCACCACCCGCTCGCAGTAAGAGGGACAGGTGTCAGGCGCATGGCGGCGCACCCCCACCACCCGGGCACCCATGGCATGGGCCCGGCGGGCAAAGCTGGAACCGATGTCCCCCAGCCCCACGCAGAGCACCCGGGACCCGTCCACACTGCGCACCGGCCGCTCAATGGCGTCCCACTCACAGCGGTTCTGCCGGTCCCGGTACAAAAACAGGTCTTTGCACAGCCCCAGCCACATGCCCAGCATCCACTCGCTGATGGCCAGCCCGTAGGCGCCGGTGGCGTTGGTCACAACACAGCCTTCGGGCAGCACACCCGGCTCCAGATAGGGGTCAGGGCCTGCAAAGTTGCTCTGGAACCATTCCAGGTGGTCGTTTTTGTGGATGATCTCCACCGGCACGTTGCCCATGATTACGTCCGCCCACAGAATGTCCTCTTCCGTCGGCCGGGCGGTGATCTGCATCTGGGTGCCGGGGGCGGCCCGGTGCAGCCGGTCGCACTGTTCTTCGTTCAGGGGCAATGCCACCAGAATCCGTTTCATTCTTCTGTCTCCTTCCGGCGGGCTGCCTCCTGGCGTTCCCGCTCCTGTTTGCTGAAGATGCACCCGCAGTAGTCCTGCCGGTACAGCCCGTATTCACTGCTCAGGGTCAGGCTGCGCTTATAGCCGTCCTTCTTGCGGAACTCGCTTTGCAGGTACCGTACCCCGTATTGCTCCGCCAGCTCGGTGCCGATGGTGTTCAGCCGTACCGGGTCCTTCATGGGGGAGATGGACAGGGTGGTGGTGAACCATTCAAAGTTGTGTTCGGCGGCGTAGCGGGCGGCCTGTTCCAGCCGCAGGCGATAGCACACGGTGCAGCGCTCGCCCTTTTCCGGTTCCTTCTCCAGCCCGCGCACGGCAGTGTAGAATTCCTGGGGATCGTAGGGCAGGCGCACCACCGTGATGCCCCGCCCCGCATACCCGGCGTCCTGCACGAACCGGTCCAGCTCGTCCGCCCGGCGGTGGTATTCCTCCGGCGGGGCAATGTTGGGATTGTAATAGAGGATGGTCACCTCGAAGGCGTCGGCCAGACGCTCCAGGGTGGCGCTGGAACAGGGGGCACAACAGGCATGCAGCAAAAGCCGGGGGCGACGGCCCTCGGCGGCCAAAGCCCGGAGGGTCTTTTCCATTTCCAGTTCATAGTTGATGCGGTTGGGCATGATGGAATTCCTTCCTTGCGGGTTTATTCACAGAGTATTTCAAGTTCTTTCGTAATTTCTTGAAAGAACCATCACTTTTCTGTCACATCTTTCGGGTATTCTGTAATTGTTCCCAAAGGGAACATCCGGGAACAGGGACCCGGATTCCAAGTCCGCTGGGAAGCAGACAAACTTTTTCATCCACTCCTCTTTCTCTTTTCTTCTTTTCGGGAACGGCGTGTCGGAACAGGGACCGACACGCCGTTTTGTGTTGCAAAAGGCCCCCGGCAGTTTGCCGGGGGCCTGCTTTTTTATCCCGAAGCGGGCCGGAGGGTGTCCGCCGTGAAAGGATGCCGCCGGCTTCCTTCCGGTCCGGTTTTTCAGAAAGAGAACGTTACCTGAATTGTACCGTTTATAGGCAACCTTGTCAAGAAAAAGGAAAGGCAGTCAGGCTGTGGTTTTCTGCTTTTTCCAAAGGGAAAATTCCCGCCGCACCATGATCCAGGAAATCAGAAAGGCCACAAAATCTGCAATGGGCCCGGCCAGCAGCACCCCGAAGATGCCGAACCGCAGCGGCAGCAGCAGAATCAGCGGAATCAGGAAAAACACCTGCCGTGTCAGGGAAAGAAGCAGTCCCCGCAAAGCTTTGCCGATGGCGGTGAAAAAGTTGGAGGAAAGCAGCTGCACCCCGTTGACCAGCGCCATAAAAAGGAAGATCCGCATGAACCGCACGGCAAATTCGTAATACAGGGCATCCCCTTTGCCGAACAGGGAGATGATGGGGCCGGGAGCAAACTGGAACAGGCAGAACCCCACCGCCGACACCGCAAAGTTCCACCGGATGGCCAGCAGATAAGCCTGCCGTACCCGGTCGTATTTTCCGGCACCGTAGTTGTAGCCGATGATGGGCTGTACACCCTGTGAGATGCCCACGATGATGGACAGCAGAATGGCGTTGGTTTTCATGACGATGCCGCAGGCGGCCAGGGGAATGTCCGACCCATACACCGACAAGGCACCGTAGTAGGTCAGGGAGTTGTTCAGCACGATCTGCACAAAGGTGATGGCCACCTGGTTGATGCAGCTGCTGATGCCCATGTACAGGGTGCGCAGGGTGTCTTTTGGATCTACGATAAAACAGCTTTTGTGCAGCCGGATGGTCTGGAACTGCCCCAGATATCCGGCCGCCAGCACAAAAGAAAGGATCTGACCCAGTACGGTGGCCAGGGCTGCGCCGCTCACGCCCCAGTTCAGCACAAAAATAAAGATGGGGTCCAGGATGGTGTTGACAATGGCCCCCACCACCATGCAGACCATGGAATATCGGGGCCTGCCGTCGGCGCGGATAAGGTTGCTCATGCCGTTGGTGAAGATCAGAAACGGCATGCCTGCCAATGTGATACCGGCGTATTGCCGGGCATAGGGCAGTACATCGGCCGTGGCGCCGAAAACCTGCAGCAGAGGCGTGAGAAACAGCTCCCCCACCGCCAGATAAAGTATCCCGGCCAGCAGCATCAAAGAAATGCCGCTGCCGGCAATGCGGGCGGCTTTGTCCGGTTCTGCCTTGCCCAGGCAGAGGGAAAAGCGGGCGGAACTGCCGATGCCGATCAGCAGCGAGATAGCCAGACAGATGGTGGACAGGGGATAGGAAACATTGGTGGCGGCATTGCCCAGATACCCCACCCCCTGGCCGATGAAAATCTGGTCCACGATATTATATAAGGAACTGACCAGGGTGGCGGTGATACTGGGAACGGCAAAACCCCGCAGCAGTTTGGGAATACTTTCGTACCCAAGCGGGTTCTCATTCATCGAACTCATCCTCCTTGCGCTCCATCCTCAATTCGCCCGCAATCTGCCGCCCGGCCTGTACCAGCAGGCGGGCAAAGGCGTCCCGCTCTTCCTCATCCAGCCCTTGCAGCAGGGCTGCCTCCGTCCGGGCGCAGGCTTCCCGGACCCGGTCAGCGATGGCCAGGGCCTTGGGGGTAGGGTAGAGGCGGCAGGTACGCTTGTCTTTTTCGTAGGGCTCCCGGGTCAGGAATCCCTTTTTCTCCAGCGCGGCGATGGTGCGCACGATGTTGCTGGGGTGGAGATAAAAACTGTCCAGCAGAGAATCCTGCAGACAGCCGGGATGGTCGCAGATTTTCAGAATGTACATATGCTGGCTGCTGTTGATGCCCAACGGCGCCAGCAGTTCATCCAGATATACTTTGGAAAATCGGTCGCTCACAGAAAGCCATTTCAGCAGTTTCAACCAGATAACCTCCTATTCTTTGTAAGCAATAACCAAAAACAGTATACATCAAATTGTGTGCGCACGCAATAATCCGACGCGCTTTTTGTGATGGGCGGACCCTGCTTCTGCCAAGCGGGGCTTCGGGATTGCCGGGCCCCGGAAGAGGGAGCGGGAAGAATCGCCATGCGGAAAAGAAAAAACGGAAGGAAAATCTGCCAAAATATGTAGAGCAGAGTTGTGAATTCCGTTGAAATTGGTGGGAACACCATAGAAATCTCTCTGTTATCCTTCCGGCAAACGGTGCAAATGATATAATTAACGAAAATAGAGAGTGCTATCACTTGATGCGCGGCGGAGGTGTACTGTATGGCAGAAGTCAAACGGACGGTGTGTTCAACCGTTGCTTACCTGATTGGTGCGCAGAAAAAGAACTTTTTTGCGGAAAGTGGGGCCGATGGGCTGCTCCGCAATGTGTTTGAAAAACTGGACCGCATACCTGCCGCCCAGATTGTGCGGGATCTGTGCATTCTGCGGTATCGGATGCTCCGCAACAGCGACCGCCTCAGGAGAGCCTTTGAGGAAGAAAGCCGCAATATTTTTACCCTGGAAAAGGTCAGAACCGCCACCGGTGAGGAATTTGACATTCTGCCCATGGAATCCATTATGCGCCTGCATAGCAACGGGGTGGAAATTTTCATGAACCGGCCCAATCTGTACGCCTACCTGATGAACCTTAACAACCTGCTGAGCCGGCAGCTGGACAGGCCGGAAGTGGGTCGGCTGTTTCCGCCGGAGATTACCTGGCGGTATATCCGAGAGATGATCCTTTTTCCTTCCGGAACCAATGAGCGGAATGTGCTGCCGCGCACAAACGACTATCTTTTCAGGCACAAAAGTTATCCCTATGGCTGCTATATCAACTGGAACATGTGTGAAGGGAATATCCTCGTGGAGGACAACCGGTTTCTGCGGCAGCTGTATGAACGCAACAAGGACTGCTGGTACGGCGAGGAGGAAGGGGATACCCGTGCGCTGAGCATCTTCCTCAGCGGGAAGGAAAGCGCGGTGGCGGTTGTGGACTGTGCAACCACCGACCTGGCCTCGCTGCAGGCTTTCCGGGAAGAAGCAGGAGACCGGTATGCCGGATGCATCGGCCGGGTGCTGCTTCTGTGTCCGGCTGTCATGAAGGACAGCTGGCAGCCGATGGCAGAAAGCCTGCAGGCCGAACTGCATGAGGTGGAGGGAACCTGCCTGCCCGGCAGCGAGGAGTGGCGCAATATGCTGGCGGATCTGATTTCGGAGGAAGTGTTTGCGGAGAACGGTCCACTGATTCTGGCTACCGGTGATACAGAGCTTTTCCGCAACCTGTATGACGGCGGTATTCTGGACGGCAGATATCTGATCGTCACCGGCCGCAGTCGTGGACCGGAATGGAACAAGGAAGGGCAGCAGGAACATCTGTGTTTCCTGCCGCAGATACATACGGACTATGCCCGTAAAAGTGCGCTGGCACTGGAGCGTGTCCGGGCCCGGCTGGCGGCCTGCCGGCTGCCCGGGGTGACCGAGCTGGTGACGCAGGCTCTGCGGGAAACACCATACGCCTTTACACAGGAAGAACAACAGCGGATGCTGGATCTGTGCACCCGGGGCCTGACTCTTGTCGTGGGCAGGGACGGAGAACTGACTGTCCGGCTCGGGTAAGAGAAAGGCTGCGGACCGTCCTGAAATCATGGACAGAAAGGAAACAGGATGAACTATCATTCCCTTAAAGCTATGGCGGCCTCTATGGGCTATACGAATTTTACCGAACTGCAGGAAAAAGCCTTTCGAGACCCGCAGATCCTGGAACCGGACCGAAACATTCTGGTGATTGGGCCTACTTCCAGCGGAAAAACCCTGGTGCCGATGCTGATGTATTACCAGAGGGTCCATGAGGCGGATCAGCAACAGCGTTCCCGTCCCAAAATGTTGTTTGTGGTGCCCTACAAGGCACTGGCCTCCCAGAAATGTACCGAACTGGTGGCCCCTTTCCAGCAAGTATATGGCATCGAAAAACCCCTGTGGACTGTACAGTCGACAGGGGAGTATCGCTATGCGGACAATATCATCCAGCGGGCCGAGATGGATGTGGCGGTGGTCATCAGTGAGAAGGCTTTCCTTTTCTCCTGTGAAAACCATGCGTTTCTGAGTCAGTTCGACGAGGTGGTCTTTGATGAGATCGGACTTCTGGCCGACGAAGGCCGGGGGGCCAAACTGGATTTTCTTCTGATCTGGTGCCGCATGATGCAGCGGCAGTACGGACGGCCCCGCATGACCTTGCTGGCCACACCGTTTTATGACTGGTCTGCCTATGTGCAAAAATTTGGTCTTGCCCTTGTGGAATCCGGTTCGCGGCCCAAGTTGCTGGAACGTCCGGTATTTGTGGCGGGAAAACAGGAAAAAAAGGTGGCATATCCCCAGGCAGAAGGAGAAGAATCTCCCCTGCCGCCCATGATGCACATCTGCAGGCAGGGAAGGAAGGAGAACACCCGGTGCCTGAATGTTACCGCAGAAGGGGAGTCCCCCTACCTGTGCCCGGTGGATCTTCCCTGCCGTCGTGACCAGACGCTTCCGTGCCCGCTGGTAAACGGCCCGTGTCGGTATCCGGTCACCGCCATCCCAAAGGGAATGCCATACAAGGCGTTTGTCATCGCCAGTCTGTGCCGGTGGCATCTGCAAAACCACCGTCAGGTCCTGATTTTCTGGAATAACCGCGAGGAAGTGCGCCGGCTGGCGTTGTACCTTTACGGGCTGCTGCAGGATATCCTGCCCAAAGCGCCTGACCTGGAGGAATGCAAAAAGGAGGTGCTGGAAGGCTGTTCCCGGCAGGTAAAAAGCTTTGACGGCTCTTCCCTGCGCAGCACCGAAATGACCGAGGATGAGCTGTTCGGCATTCTGGAAGAGGACCATTACCGGGCTCTGTGCAGCGGTATCGGATTTCACAGTTCAGCCGTGCCCAACGAACTGCGCTGCTATATCGAGGAGCAATTCCTGGAAACGGGAAGGCTGAAGATCGTGTGCAGCACCGAAACGCTGGCTTTCGGAGTGAACAGTGCGGTGGATGTGGTGATCATTGCCGATATGTCCAAGATGAAAAACCGGAAGCAGTGCCTGCTTACGGCCAACGAGTATCAGAACTATGTGGGACGTGCGGGACGTTTGCGCCCCGGACTTTCCATGCAGGACATTGAAGGGTGGGTCCATCCCATCATCAACGGACACAGCCCGCAAGACAAGCGCTTTGAAGCGGGGGAGGGAATGTATGAACACTGGAGGCAGATCCGCAATCCGGTACAGGCCGACGTGATGTACAGCCGGATTTTTGATCCGGATAACCAGACCCTGCCTTTTCTGCTGCTGTGCCTCCTGCCGGATACGAGCGAGGATGCCATGGCCAAGGATGAACTGCAGGAATGGCTGGAACAGCTGCCCCGTGTTCCGGGGCAGACAATCTTGCTGGATGCGGCGCTGAGTTTTCTGCTGCAGGAAAAGCTGGTGGACATCTGTTGTCAGGGAAGTAATGTGGTCACTATCCGGACAACGGCCCGGTATTATGTGACCGAGAAAGGACAGCAGGTACGGGGGTATACCCCCAGCATCGGGGATTACCGGTGTATACTGAAGGCGCTGCACCAGTCTTTGGAGGCAGAGCCATGGGAAACGTCCGTCTTCCGGGAAGCGGTATTCATTTACTGTCTGCTGGATGCCCCCAGCCTGAAAAGCGAGGTAGAGGCGCTGGATGTTGACCGGCTGGCCGCCAAGAGAAGAATGCAGGAAAACGGCGGGGAACCGATGACCCCCGAAGAGCTGCGGGAAAATGCCCTCAGCCGGGATAAGCTGGAACAGCTGATCGACACTCTGTCCATACGGGATGCCATGCGGCCGCTGATGGAAACAGTGAACCTGGACAAGCCACAGACGCGGAATAAATGCCTTCTCACCGCAGCGGTTTTGTGCTGGGCCGACAGTATGAATCCCCACAAGCTGTACAACATTTTTACCATCACCTATCCGCTGATCCAGTCCCTGACCCAGCAGATGTCCTTCCTGATGGATATTGCGGGACGGCTCACGGATGAAATCCCCCGGCACAGGAACGAACTGATGACCACCTACTGTATCCGTCAGGAAGAGGTGAGCAATGCCATCCGGATGCTTTCCCGTTCTATCTACTTCGGCATCCAGCGTGAACTGTACGAAAAAATGCTGCAGTTCTTCCAGAACGAATCCGGGGAAGACAGCCGCCGCATTTATGCCAGCCTGGCCAATCCCCAGCCCAGCATGGCCCGGCAGCTGCGGCGGATCACCGAATATCATCGCCTGCTTTCGGGCCCACCCAGCACAGACGGCGCACTGGTCAAAAAGCGCATGGCTGCCCGGCGGGAAATCAAAAATCTGGGTCCGCTGTGGACGCAGTTCATACAATCCGTCAAATCAGACAAAAAGGAGTGAATGCAAAGATGGAAAATGCTGTGATCAATCAATTGACCGATGTCATTGCAGCACGGAACTGGGAAAATACTTCCAACCGGGGGGTAATCGAACGGATTGAAAAAAACCTGGGGGGCAAGGCCGATAACCCGGTGACCCTGACCCATCTGCAAAAGACGGCGCTGAATCATCCGGATTTCTGGAGCAAATGGGATGACCGGAACCCGACGGATAAGGATCTGATCATTCAGGGGGCGACTTCGGGCGGCAAAACGCTGCTGTCGGAACTCAGCATCCTGGATTGTCTGAGCCACGGCAAAAAAGCTCTGGTTCTGGTTCCGCTCAAAGCGCTGGTACATGAGCGGTACAAACAGTTCATACGGGATCTGGCACCCAACGGAGAGTACAATATTTATGCCAGCAGCAGTGACTATCTGGATATGGACGAACGCCTGATCGGCGGCGAATATCAGGTGGGAATCCTGGTTTATGAAAAGCTGTTTGCCATGTTGTGTCAGGACCATTGCATGATTCTGGACAACTGTAGTCTGATCGTGGTGGATGAATTGTCCATGCTCGGCAAGGATGAACGCGGGCCAAAGCTGGAAATCGCCCTGGAAAAAGCAAAAACCTACACCTCCTCCACCACCTCCAATACCGTTGCCGTTCCGCCCCGCATTATGTGCCTCACCACCACCGACAACGAAGTGGACCGGATCAGCGAATGGCTGGGCACCACCCACGAGTCTTACGGGGACGGGGAAGCCGTGGCGGCCGAATCGGTGGCGGTCATCTCCGACCCGATACGGCCGGTGGGGCTGGATGAGTATATCGTCACCTACGACGGAAAATATAAAATGCGCAGCATTCCCGGGGAACAGGATACCTTCTGCGAGGAAAAAATCTCGGAGGGACGGTTTCAGGTATCCGACAACAACCTTGCCGAAAGCAGTGCCCGACGGCAGGATCTGCTGGTGGAGATTCTGCGCACTCTGTATGAGCAAAAACCCGGCATGAAAACACTGATCTTTGTCCCTTCCCAGACCGGCGTTGCCAGCCTGGCAAAAAAATTGCTGGAAAAGCTGCCTGGCACATTCACCCGGATCGAACTGGAAAAAAGCATGAGTGCGTGCAGAGCGGATGAAAGTACGGAGAGTCTGTGGGAGGAACTGAAAAACTGTGACGCCGATGAAGATCTGAAAAATAACCGGGATCGGTTTCTTCCCTACGGAATTGCTTACCACCATGGCAGTATGGGCACCACCCTGCGGGAGGTGATTGAGGAGTATTTTCGGCAGAGCCCCGATGCCAAGGTGATCATTGCTACCGAGACCCTGACGGTTGGTGTGAACATGCCCATCGACACAATGATCATTACGGATTATCTGATCCCGAAGGGACAGGATGAAAGGCATGCACTGACCAACCAGGAATACCGGAACTACATCGGCCGCGCCGGCCGCCTGGGAATGAGCGAGCGGGGGCGCAGTTATCTGCTGGTGCCCAGCAATGAACTGAAAACCAAATACTGGGACGACAAGTATCGCAGCCATGAGCAGATAACCTCCGCACTGACCAATGTCCGGGCAAAAACCATGGCCCCATATTACCTCAATCTGTTGGCAGGGCAGGCCAGTTTTGACCAGGAGGATGTTACCCGCAGGTATCATGCCAGCCTTTCGTATATCTGCAACCGGCGGAGAAACCTGAATACGAATGAGATTATTGACCTGCTGAAAAAGAACGGTCTGGCCAGAAAAAGAGGGGAAACAGAGGACGATGTTCCTCAATACATTCTGACAGATATGGGGCGGACCCTGGCCGCCTACGCCCTCAGTCTGGATACGGTAAAATTGCTCCAGCGTGTCTTTGTAGAAAAATACGACCAGAAGAAGGCAGAAGAATACGGTGCCGGCATGCCGGCGGACATCACAGCCGATGACATCAAAAATGACCGGTACCTGCTGGATATCCTGTTCTGGATCTGTGAGGACAGCGAGGTGAAAAACTCCCATCTTCTCCAGTTACCCGGCCTTACCGGCAGCGGTTCAAAAGGCCCGGAGATCCGGGGTAAAATCTACAAGGCACTGTATACCCTGCTGGAGGATGAGGAGCTGCAGCGTCTTAGAGCCGAGACCTTCCAGCGGGATGGGGATGCGCTTCCGGAGCGCTGCTACCTGTGGAAGGAAAGCGCCATCGAAAAAGCCTTCTTCTCCGATGATCTTCCCGACTGGGAAACCATGCAGCGAGGATACCGGGCCATCGTCTTGTTCTATTGGACCAAAGGCAAGTCGGTCTCTCAGATCAAGAAAGCCATTGACCTCAGTGCCTACCGCGTCCGCTGCAACGGCGGCGATCTGGAGCGATTTGCGGAAGCAGTCAGCTATCATCTGGATGCGGCCGCGCATCTGGTGCAGTACAACAAAAACTTCCATATGCTGGAATGGGTAGCCATCAGCCGGCTGGAACGTGCCTTATGCAACCTGAGCAGCCGGGTCAAATACGGCTTGCAGGCGGATGCCATTATCGTTGCCAATCGGCATGTGCACGGGCTGGACCGCAGCCGCATCCTGATGCTGAGCCGGGCGGCGGCAGAACACGGCATGAATACGCTGGACTATCTGCGCGCTGCCCCTGTTCAGGAAACCGAAAGATGGATTACCCGCCAGCAGAGAATGAAGCTGCTTCGCCTGCTGCAGAACCGTTATTCCGAGGGTAGCCTGGAAGCCAGGCTGAAAATGCTGGAGGGAGACTATTCACTGGACAGCCAGGTTTGTGCTTCCCTGCGGTCCATCAGCGTTTATAAACAGGATACACCGGAAGAGCTGTTCAAGGAACTGAGCTATGTGCTGGGCAACGCACCGGAAAATTGCCTGCAGCAGTGTTCTGCGCTGAATACAACGCAGAACGCCAGTGTAAGAAAGTGGAGCTGCTTCGGGCTTTCGGACACCAGTGTGGTGTACATCGCCTACCTGTATGCGGATGATGAGAAGCTGTCCGACGAGGAAAAACAAAGGCGGATCGACAAGGTACAGTCGTTTTTTGGAGCACCGGAGCAAAAAGATGCAGTCCGCATTCTGTTGGCAGGGCATGACTCCGCCCAGCCGCTGTACGACGCCGCCAACAAAGGCATGGAATTCACCCTGGGAATCACCTGTGACAACCTGGCCGCGCTGATTCTGTCTTCCATCTGGCTTGGGAAAAGCGCCACGTCCAAAAACACCAATGCCGCTGCCGGCGGCAGACCCATTATGTCCAGGGGCAGCGCAGACCTGCTGTTTGATGTCCTGCAGGACACCCGCGGGATTCCGCTCAATCTGTCCCTGTCCAATACCAACTACACGCCGGAGAGCTTTACCGGGGAGCCCATGTATCAGATCCTCCTGAATCAGAATGACGGGGAAGGCTCCATCAGCCAGCAGCTGTGCAACAGCCTTCTGGCCGATGACCGGATGAACCAGTTCCGGCTTCTGCCCTGGGGCAAGACGCTGGAAAAGGAGATCTATGTCAGCCACCCCACCATTATCCTCCTCAATCCCAACCAGATTCAGTGCAGCTACTCCCTGACTCGGTTTCTGTACCGCATGGAACAGGGCAGGTTTGAAAACTGTCTGGTCCTGGCCGCAAACGCAGCGGATCAGACGGCCTGGAATAAGCCGATACGGATGCAAAATGCCATGAAGTGGAGCAGCGCCAACAGCCATTGCAAAGTGCAGGCTGTAGAGACGGTGCAGCAGATGAAGGAGAGCATCCAGCTGTTTGTGGATGGTTGGGAAAAGAAAAAGTTCCTGGTCGGAATTTCTTATGCCCACTATGACGGTACGGATGCCTCCGACAAGGCAGCGTACCGTTCCGATGTGGGGGCGCTGCACAAACTGGTGGATCTCCTGAACCGGCAGTACGGAGAGCAGCGGGTCCTCTTTGATGAAAATCCCACCTGCAATGAGCTGGGGCTGTTCTGCGGGGATCACGGCCGGGCAAAGGCGGCCTACCAGGAATGCTGTCTGGTACTGATGCTGGACAATGGATGGACCCGGGACAACGAGAACTGCCGGAAGGAACGTATCTGGGTGAAGGAGAGGGTGGATGCCGGTCTGGCGGATCTGTGGCTGCTGCAGACGGGCGGTGCCCACAATCCGTCCCCGGCCTCCGGTCAATACACCACGCTGCTTCCTTCCGATGATGTGCAGCTGGACCATCTGGTCAAGAACATCGATGCCAGGATCAAGGAACTGTGCGGTGCAGCCGGCGGCGGAAAAGAATAACCGGTGCCGGGCCGGGGCGCATCAGGAAGCCCCCGTACAGGAACGCCCAAAAGAGCCGGGCTCCTCAGGCCCGGCTCTTTTGGGGAGTACGTTGGTTGAAAATACCCCTGTGCGTTCTCTTTCAGGACAGGCAGTAAGGGAAAATCAAAAAGCCCCGGTCCTATGGATCGGGGCTTTTTGAATGGAACACAGTCCATCCGGATGTGGTGCCGGTGGTGGGGGTCGAACCCACACGGTATTGCTACCAACGGATTTTGAGTCCGTCTCGTCTGCCAATTCCAACACACCGGCAAGACTAGATTATTATACTACATGCAGGCGCGAAAAGCAAGATTTTTTTGCCTTGTCCGGCACAAAAAAGCCGCCGCCCGGGCACACGGCCCGCAGCGGCGGCAGCAACTTACATCTTGTGGTCCGCAAAGATGGGGTCATCTTCCCACAGCACCACATGCCCGGCCTGGCGGGTGCGGTTCATGTCGATGATGCGCTGGTTCTTGGAGCCGCGGAACCGCAGGGAGATATCCTTCTCATCAATGAGGAACTCTCCGTCCACCAGCACGTCGATCAAGCCCAGCATCTCGTCGGTGACCTCGCACCGGGCAGCGCTGGGGGACAGCAGCTCCTTTTCGTAGCTGTTGCCGGTGTAGCACCAGATGGTCTTGTGGGGGTACAGCACCCGCACATCGTGCAGGAACGGCACCAGAGCCCGCTGGTTTTCCGGCTCAAAGGGTTCGCCGCCCAGCAGGGAAAGACCGTCAATATACTCCGGCGCCAGGCTGGCCAGAATGGCGTTGCGTGTTTCCTTGTCAAAGGGCTTGCCGTAGCAGAAATCCCACGCCACAGCGTTGAAGCATTCCTTGCAGTGGCGGCGGCAGCCGGACACGAACAGGCTGGTGCGCACGCCCTCGCCGTTGGCAATGTCGCAGTATTTGATGTTGGCGTAATTCATGGATGGGCCTCTTTCTCTCGGGAAATATTCGTGATACAATATCTTGTAGCAGGCACGGATAACCGGCCCTGTATCTGGACAAAATCAGCTTATACAGTATACCAGCACGCCCCGTAAAGCGCAAGGGGCAATTTGCGGAAACGGCCAAAAAACAGCGATGCAGCGATATGCGGAAAAACTCACCCATTTTTGCCAAAAAAGCGGCCGGAAATTCGGCGTTTTTGCAGGCCGTTCATTTTCGGCGTGGGAACGTCAAAACCTTGTTATTTTGGGGCTGTCTGTTGCAGAGGACACAATATGTTGTGGTATTTTCCCTTGACTTTCCCCGTAGGATACGGTAAGATAGGTTTGCTCGCCAAAGGCGAAATATACATATTGTAATATTTCTGCGCCATATCACTTACTGCGCCCCCCGGCGAGAGGGGTTTGCCATAGAACTATCGAGGGAGAATCACCATGAAGATCATCAAGCGCAACGGCAGCGAGGTCGTTTTTGATATTTCCAAGATCATCGCGGCGGTCAGCAAGGCCAACAATGTGGTGCCGGTCAACCAGCGCCTCACCCAGGAGCAGATCATCGGCATTGCGGATCAGGTGCAGGACGTCTGCTCCGGGCGCAACCACGCCATGAACGTGGAAGAGATCCAGGATCTGGTGGAAAACGCCATCATGGAAGCCGGCGCCCATGAGGTGGCCCGCAAGTATATCACCTACCGGTATGTCCAGAGCCTCAAGCGCACCCATAACACCACCGACGACCGCATCCTGTCCTTGATTGAGTGCAACAACGAGGAAGTCAAGCAGGAAAACTCCAACAAGAACCCCACCGTCAACTCGGTGCAGCGCGACTATATGGCCGGCGAGGTCTCCAAGGACCTGACCATGCGCATGCTGCTGCCTGCCGAGGTGGTCAAGGCCCACGAGGAAGGCATCATCCACTTCCATGACGCCGACTACTTCGCCCAGCACATGCATAACTGCGACCTGGTCAACCTGGACGATATGCTGCAGAACGGCACCGTCATCTCCGGCACCCTCATCGAAAAGCCCCATTCCTTCTCCACCGCCTGCAACATTGCCACCCAGATCATCGCCCAGGTAGCTTCCAACCAGTACGGCGGCCAGAGCATCAGCCTGACCCACCTGGCTCCCTTCGTGGACATCAGCCGCAAGAAGATCCGCCGGGATACCGAGGCGGAGATGAAGGAGCTGGGCATCGATCCCGGGGAGGAAAAGCTCTCCCAGATCGTGGAAGCCCGTCTGCGGGAGGAAATCAAGCGCGGCGTGCAGACCATCCAGTATCAGGTGGTCACCCTCATGACCACCAACGGCCAGGCGCCCTTCATCACCGTCTTCATGTATCTGAACGAGGCTGGCGACAACCAGCGCCTGAAGTCCGACCTGGCCATCATCATCGAGGAGATGCTCCGCCAGCGGTATCAGGGCGTCAAGAACGAGGCGGGCGTCTGGATCACCCCCGCCTTCCCCAAGCTGATCTACGTGCTGGAAGAGGATAACATCCGGGAAGGCACCCCTTACTTCTACCTGACCAAGCTGGCCGCCAAGTGCACCGCCAAGCGGATGGTTCCCGACTACATCAGCGAGAAGAAGATGCGGGAATACAAGCTGTCCAAGGGCGAGACCGAAGGCCACGGCGACGTGTACACCTGCATGGGCTGCCGCAGCTTCCTGACCCCGGACCGCTCCGGCAACGGCTGGGACAACGTGGCCAACGCCAAGAACTACGAGCCCGGCAAGCCCAAGTACTACGGCCGCTTCAACCAGGGAGTGGTCACCATCAACCTGGTGGATGTGGCCCTGTCCTCCGGCGGCGACTTCGACAAGTTCTGGAAGATCTTTGATGAACGCCTGGACCTGTGCCATGAAGCTCTCATGTGCCGCCACAACCGCCTGAAGGGCACCCTGTCCGACGCCGCTCCCATCCTGTGGCAGTACGGCGCCCTGGCCCGCCTGAAGAAGGGCGAGCCCATCGACAAGCTGCTTTACGGCGGCTACTCCACCATCAGCCTGGGCTATGCGGGCTTGTATGAGTGCTGCAAGTATATGACCGGCAAGAGCCACACCGATCCGGCCGCCAAGCCTTTTGCCCTGCAGGTCATGCAGCATATGAACGATGCCTGCGCCAAGTGGAAGGCCGATTCCAACATCGACTTCAGCCTGTATGGCACCCCGCTGGAATCCACCACCTACAAGTTTGCCAAGTGCCTGCAGAAGCGCTTCGGCATCATCCCGGGCATCACCGACCGCAACTATATCACCAACTCCTACCACGTCCATGTGTCCGAGCAGATCGACGCCTTCACCAAGCTGAAGTTCGAGAGCGAATTCCAGAAGCTCAGCCCGGGCGGCGCCATCAGTTATGTGGAAGTGCCCAACATGCAGGACAACCTGGCCGCCGTCATCCGGGTCATGCAGTTCATCTATGAGAACATCATGTACGCCGAGCTGAACACCAAGAGCGACTATTGCCAGGTCTGCGGCTACGACGGCGAGATCAAGATCGTGGAGGACGACGGCAAGCTGGTGTGGGAGTGCCCCCACTGCCACAACCGTGACCAGAACAAGCTGAACGTCGCCCGCCGTACCTGCGGCTACATCGGCACCCAGT
>CAUEKL010000020.1 GCA_959018215.1 uncultured Gemmiger sp. | reverse complement strand
CCCCGCAGGAACAGTGCCATCACCGCGAACACCAGCACAGCCAGACAGAGTTTTTTCTTCATGGGTACACACCTCATTTCCCGCTTTTGTTGCCAGAATTATACCACAGCCCGACAGCGTTGTCATTTGTTCCGCTTGTAAAATCTTCCGTCCGGCGGTCAATCCCTCTGCCCTTGTTCTCGCCTTTATGTTAAAATAAAACAAATGATAGGGAGAACGGGTTTTCTTCTCCCGGAAAGGAAGACGCCATGCGCAAAAAGCCATTTCTCCTTTCCCTGCTGCTCGGGCTGCTGTGTCTGGCGGCGGGATGTGCCCCTGCCGAAAGCCAGCCGTCCCCCACTGTACCGGTCTCTCCGCCCCCTTCGGTCTCTGCCGCACCGGAATCCCCGGCAGAGACAGCGGCGGCGGGCACACCGGACAGTTCTCTGCTCTTTTCCCGCCAGGCAGGGGTCCAGACGCCGGACGGGTTCTACACCGTTCATCTCTATGACGACTGGACCGGCTGCCTGGTCTTTTACGACTACGCCTCCCGGCAGGCAGTACCGGTATGCGCCCAGCCCAACTGTGAGCACCACGACGAGACCTGCCCCGCCTGGTTCGGGGAAAACATTCCCCGCCTTCTCACCAACGGGAAGCAGCTGGTCTTTTGTTATCTGAACAGCCCTGCCCGGTTGGAAACGGCAGGGATGGACGGCAGCAACCGCCGGGTCCTGTATGAGTTTGCCGCCAATGAGACCCCCGGGGACGGGTTCTGCATGGACGAGGAGGCGGTCTACCTGCTGACCACCCGGGTGGACAGCGGACAGGAAGGCAGCCAGGACCTTTTGCGCATCCGTCTGGAGGACGGCAGCTGCGAGACCCTGTGGAGCGAGTCCACCGCCGGGGGGACCTATTCCTTCCTGACCGGGTGCCGGGACCATGAGCTGGTCCTCAAGACCATCCGGCGCAACACCCAGGAACAGGAGACCGCCGAACAGCTGGCCGACCAGACCCATACCCTGCTGCTGGTGGACCCCCGCGACGGCAGCACCGTTCCCCTGTATGAATGGCAGCAGGGGGAAGCCCTGGAATCGGCTCTGGAAAACACCCTGTACTGCCTTACCGCCGACCACCGGCTCTGTGCCTTTGCCGGAAACGGACAGCTGACCCAGCTGGCCCGGGACGACCGGTTCACCCCGTCGGTGACAGTGGTGCAGTATGCCGACGACAATGCCCTCTGGTTCACCGCCCCGGAAACCGGGGACGGAGGGCCTTCCCGCCTGTATCAGCTGGAACTGGCGGACGGGACCATCGCGCCGGTGCCTTTGTCCCGGGACCTCTCCCTCACCGTGCTGGGGGAATACGGCGACAAGCTGTTTGTGCAGCTTTCCCAGGACGACAGTCTGCAGGCGGCCCTGGACACCCGGTACGCTTTTGTTCCCAAAAGTCAGCTGACGGCGGCAGAAGGCGAAGCGGAACCGGCCGAATTCACAGAACTTTTCTGAAATCCCCCTGCTTTTTACGGTAACATCCCGGATACAGTTGTTTTTTATACTGGGAACCGGTATTTTACCGGCATCCATCAAAAATTCTGGTTCGGGAGGGACTTTCCTGTGAAAAAGAGATGTGTACCTTTGGCCGCTGTGCTGGCCTGTCTGCTGCTGGCCGGGTGTTCCCCGGCGCAAAAGGAGGCAGGAGCTTCTCCCGGCGTTGTCCGGTTCACCGCCCTGCAGCAAAGCGACGGGTGGAACTACGGCGGAGCGGGTCCGGAAGGATTCTACTCCGTTTCCGCCCAATGCCGGGAGGATGGTTCCACCAACCTGATGTATCTGGATTACGCCACCATGCAGCAGGTCTATCTTTGCAGCCAGCCCAATTGCAGCCACGATACCGACGCCTGCACCAGCTACCTGCCCTACTCGTCCGGCGGGATTCTGGCCAGTGTGGTGGGAGAGCAGCTGGTCCTGGTCTTTCCGGGCAATCTCTCTGCGGGCACCGGTTCCGAAACAGCGTCGGTGCTGCCCCACATCGAAACCATGGGCCTGGACGGCAGCGACAGGAAAACCACCGTCACCCTGGGGGCCAGCCAGGTCATCTGCCGCCCCCTTGTGACCGACGGGACCTGTCTGTACACCCGGCTGGATACCACCGCCGAGGACGGCAGTTTCACTGCCCAGCTGGTACGCATTGACCCCGCCGGGGGCGAACCGGAAGTGCTGTGTCCCCTGAACCAGGAATGGCTCAAGGGCGGCGCTGGGTCCCGGCTGATCCTGTGGGATGCCGAACAGACCTATGTTGGCTATGATCCCGCCACCGGAGAGCGCACCGACCTTTATCAGGCAGAGGACGCCCTTATTCACTCCAACCTGTTCGGTTCCACCCTGGCGTACCTTCAGGACGGGTGCTTTCATCTGCTGGACCTGACCACCGGAAAGGACAAACCGCTGGGCGGGTATCAGGTCACAGAGGCGGACGGGACCAATATTTCCATTCTTGACGCCGACGAAAGCCATCTGATTTTCCATATAGAAAGTGCCGAAGCCTCGGGCTATTACATGCTTACAGCCGACCAGGAACCCCAGCCCTGGGACCTTGTGTATTCCACAGGTGATATGGAAATGCCATACGGTCGGGTCACCACGGTGGGCACCGACCAATATCTGGTCATTGCCGGGGAGGCTGCACCACAGACTTCCGAGCTGGAAAACAGCCCGTACGCCGTTACGGGGGAATGGCAGTATCTGCTGATGTCCCGGGAAGCGTACTGGAACGGCACAGCCCCGAAATAATTTTGACACATCATTCCTTCATCCTATTCCTATACTCAACCGACAGGAAGGCCCGCTTATGCCTACACTTGTACTGGATTCCCTGCGCAAGTCCTATTCCCTGCCCGCTCCGCTGTTCAGACGGCACAGCGACGGAGGCCCCAAAGTCAAACAGGCCCTGGCCGGGGTATCCCTGGCCCTGGGCCCGGGACTGTACGGCCTTCTGGGCCCCAACGGCGCGGGCAAAAGCACCCTCATTCATATCATCACCGGCACCCTGGCCGCAGATTCCGGGGAGGTACTGTGGGGCGGCAAGCCCGCCCGGGGCATCGCCTTCCGCCGCATCCTGGGCTACATGCCCCAGCAGCAGGGACTGTACGACAGCTACACCGGGCGGCGGTTCCTGGCCTACATGGCGGCCCTCAAGGAGATCTGCCGTGCCGAGGTACCCGCCGAAGTGGACCGGGTGGCAGCAGCAGTGAACCTGTCCGACGAGCTGGACAAGCGGCTTTCCGCCTATTCCGGGGGCATGAAGCAGCGGCTGCTGCTGGCCGCCGCCCTGTTGGGCGACCCCAAGCTGCTGATTCTGGACGAACCCACCGCCGGCCTGGACCCAAAAGAGCGGGTGCGGCTGCGGGAACTGCTGGCCGCCATGGCCGCCGAACGCATCATCCTGGTGGCCACCCATGTGGTCAGCGATGTGGAGACGGTGGCCACCAAGGTGATCCTGCTGCGGGCGGGGCAGATCGTGGATGCCGCCCCGGTACCTGAACTCATCGAAAAATACGCCCCGGGCCAGGGGCTGGAAGATGTGTACCTGCATGTTTTTGGCGAAGGAGACGGGAAATGATCCCTCTTTCCGCCCCGAAAGGAGAGCGTTACTGATGCCCAGAACCAGACTGTTCCCGCTTTTTGTCTGCGCCCTGGCGGCGGCGGTCCTGTCCGGTTGTGCCCCCGGCCGGGAGGCGGACCCCGTCTTTCGGCCGGACTCCGGCGTGGCGGCCGACACCGCCGAAAAGGGTGCGGCGGTTCCCATCACCCATATCACCTACCAGGACTTCCTGTCCAACCGGGCCTGCACCCCGGAAGGAATGTATTCCGTCCAGAACATCTACCCTGCCAGCCAAAACCTGTTCTACCTGGATATAGATTCCGGCCAAGAGCTGTTTTTGTGCGCGGTGCCCAACTGTCGCCATGATTCCGATGCCTGTTCCTCCTACCTGCCGTTGTCCGACGCAGCCTACGGGTATTCCCTGTGTTATCACAACGACGCCCTGTATCTGATCCAGTGTGCTTCCGGGGAGGGTATCCGGCCCCACATTTCCAGGATTATGCCGGACGGCAGCGGTCTGCGGGAACTGTGTGTGCTGGAGGACGGGGAAAACTTTTCCGGAAAGATCTTCGGGTACGGGGATGCGCTGCTGGCAGAGATCTACACCGTGACATCGGAAGGGCAGGCGGCCAAGCAGCTGGAAAAGATCGACTGCGAGACCGGGCACCGGGAATCGGTGCTCACCTGCCCGGAGGGCGGCCGGTACGCTCTGATGGGCGCTGCGGGCAACCGGCTGATCTACCTGCGCATGGATGACCAGGGGTATCTGTATTTCTGGGTGGACCCCGCCCAAACCGGTCTTTCCCTGGAGACCTGCGCCGAAGAAGCCCCCCTCACCGAGGTATTTGATGAGCAAACCCTGCACTACTCCATCCAGGGAGAGTACCTGTGCAAGGTGGACCGGGCGCAGGAAGAGCTGTCCGCCGTCAACCTGCTCACCGGCGCGGCGTACACCTTTGCATACCCGGCTTCCGACCCCGACATCTCCTATGTGGGACTGCAGTATCTGTTCGACGACCGGTTTGCCCTGACCGAGGACCGGCGGAGCGGGGACACCGTCCGCAACGTCACCATCCTCCTGGACACCGCCACCGGCACGCCCACGGATGTCACCTACAGCGCGACCCGGGACCGGATGCGCCAGATCATCGCCGTGTATGGCGACCGGGTGCTCTGCCTGGACCACGACGAGGAAGTTCCCCTGCGCAACCAGACCGAATACGGGCTGGTAAACGAAAGCACCTATGTGAGTGTGTACAGAATTGCCGGCAAGGAGGCCTTTCTGCGGGGAGAGGACGGGGACGTGGTTGCCAGCCCCCTTGCCTGATATACCGGGAAGGTGTATAACGGAAAGGAAGAACCATTCCCGGAAAGGCGGGACAAAGGAGCAAGATTCCATGAAAGATCAATCCAATTCCGTTACCTATGACGCCGACAGGGACGAGCTGAAGATCGTGACCCAGTACACCGAACGGCAGTACACCGACATCCACCTGCGGGACATGTATGCCCAGTATTGCTGGTACTGCCTGACAAAGCGGGACCCTTATGTGCGGGGAACCAGGCCCTATCTGTTCAAGCTCAGCTTCCTCTCGGTCTGCCTGTTTGCCTTTGTACTGAACCTGCTCATGCTGGTGGAATGTCTGCTGGAAGGGTATTCTCCTCTTTCCCTTTTGACACAGATCCTCGCAGCCCTGTTCTGTCTGTTATGCTGCTGGTGTTATCCTCCCTTGCTGGTGCGCGTGGCCCGGCGCAAAGCCTACGAAAAAGGATTTTCCCGCAAAAAGCAGGTACAGTCCACCTGGCTGGCGGTGGCCCGGGGCTTTGTGATGCGCCCGGTCTTCCGGCAGGAAGTGACCATCACCCGGGAGGGCCACACCTTCAACGCGCCCTATCCCGGGGACCCGGTGATCCACAGTGTGCGGGACCAGCTGCACATGCGGGTGCTGCTTTCGGAACATGACCTCTACTTTTTGCAGCTGGAACCCAGCAAGCAGCCCCTGCCCTATCTTTTCGGGGAAGGGCTGCACTTTGTCCGGCGGAACTATGCCCCCGCAGACTGGGACCTGCTGGTGGAAAAGCTGCGGGAAATGAAATATCTCAACGGATGAAAAAACGCCATTTTACCCGGCCGCTTTTTCCCTGCGGTCCCGGCCAAGGAGGAAACCCATGAACCTGCTGTTTGCCGAACTGCGCAAAGTCTGGGGCAACCGGGTCTTTCCCCTTCTGCTGGCGGTGCTGGCCGCCGCCAACCTGCTGCTGCTCTGGATGGGCACCCGGCCCACCGCCAACCAGCCCCCCGCTGCGGCATACAAGGCCGTGAGCGCCGAGATGAGCGGCATGTCCATGGAGGAAAAAGGAGCCTTTCTCCACGACAAATTCACCGAGTACGAAAGCCTGCTGCGCATTGCCAACTATTACCGGGAACTGGCCTACGGCGGCGGTGCCTACCTGCAAAGCTACCGGGAGGAAAACGCCGCCCTGTTTGACGAATACGAGCAGGAATATCAAGACGAAAGTTACAATTTGTACACAAGCAATCTGACCCTGGAATACCAGCTTTTCAACCAGCTGTGCAGTGAATACGACACGGTGGCCGGATACGGGGAATTTCTGGACAGTGTACAGACCAAAGCCACCCAGCTGGCGGGCATCTCTATCTTTCAGAAGGATTCCACCGGCTATGACCTGAAAAATATCGAGGTCACCGCCCGGGTGTACGCCGGGCTGAACGATACCCTCATCGACTACGCCCCCCAGAAGGGGCTGTACACCGCCCTGTCCTACGCCTTCACAGACCTGATTTTGCTGGCGGCCATGCTGTTGCTGGCCCTGCTGCTGGTACGGCAGGAGCGGGACAGCGGGCTGCTGGCCCTGGTACGCAGCCTGCCCGGCGGGCGGCTGCAGACCGCCCTGGCCAAGCTGGGGGCCTTTGCCCTTTCCCTGCTGGCGGTGCTCCTGCTGCTGTACGGGGTGAATCTGGCTTACTGCGGGGCTTCCTTCGGGCTGGGTCCCCTGACCCGCACCATCCAGAGCGTGCCCGCCCTCATGCGGTGCACCATGCAGATCACGGTGGGGCGGTATCTCTGCCGGTTTTTGCTGGCCAAGTGGGCCGGGGCCTTTGTGATGGGGCTGTGGGTCATGCTGGCGGCCCTGCTGGCCCGCCGGGCTGCCGCGGGCTGGGTGGGAGCGCTGGCGCTGCCCCTGGCCATGTACGGCATCCGGGCCGCCATCCCCGCCACCAGCCGGTTGAACGTGGTGAAATACGCCAACCTGGCCAGCCTGCTGCAAACCAACGAGCTGCTGGGCAACTACCGCAACCTCTACTGGTTCGGCACCCCCATCGGGCTGCCGCTGGTGGAATGGACCGCCGCCGTGGTGTTCGGCGCCGGGTTCGGGGCGGCTTTCTGCACCGTCTTTGCCCGGGCCCGGCTGCTGCCCGCTCCCAGGCGGAGCTTTGTGCTGGTACGGCAGCACAAGACCCGAGCCACCACCGTTTTTCGGGAAGAAGGCCGCAAGCTGCTGGTGCTCAACGGAGCCGCGGTGTTCCTGGCGGTGTTTGTGGGCTTCGGCATCTGGCAGGGCATTTCCGCCGAAAGCTACATCAGCGCCGACGAAATCTACTATGCCTACTACATGAAATCCATTTCCGGCCCCTACACCCAGCAGACCAAAACCTGGCTGGAGCAGCAGGGGGAGGAATTTGCCCCCCTGCTGGCGGTGCAGAAAAAGGTGGCCGCCGGGGAACTGAACGCCGACGCCCTGCTGGCCTACTCCGCCTTGCAGCAGAAGTACAGTGTGTATCAGAAGATCATCAACCAGAACATCAACGCCTATCTCGGCCAGCACCCCAAAGCCTGGCTGGTGTACGAAAGCGGGTACCGGGAGCTGTTCGGGTTCAGCGGCACGGCGGATGTGCAGGATACCCTGTATGCCGGGCTGCTGTGCGCCCTGTGTTTTTCCGGGCTGTTCACCATGGAGCGCAAGGGCGGCATGGAAGAGATTCTGTGCACCACTCCGCTGGGCCGGCGGCGCACCGTGCGGGCCAAGCTGGCGGTCAGCGCCGGGGCCGCGGTGCTGATCGCCGCCGCCACCTGCCTGCCCCACCTGATCCAGGTGCTGCGGGACTACGGGCTGCCTGCCCTGTTTGCCCCGGCCATCAGCGTTTCGGAGTTTGCCGGACTGCCCTCTGTGTTTACCTTGTCCGATGTACTGTTGTTCTGGTTTCTCTGCCGGGCGGCGGCCTGCCTGTGCATGGGCTGCATCACCCTGTGGCTGGGGCAGCGGTTCGGCAGTCTGCTCCCCACCCTGTTCGTCAGCGCGGTGGGGTATTGCCTGCCGGCCCTGCTGAGCCTTTCCGGCATGGCGGGAGGCATCGAGTGGCTGGGATTCTGGCCGCTGTTTCATGCCGCCGCCCTGCTGGGCGCCGCCCCCTGCAGCTACGGCTGGGTCGCGGTTATCCTGCTGGGGGCAGCGACCGTCATATTCCTGGGACTGATGGCCGAACTGGACTGCCGCTACGAATGGAAAGGCCTTGTGGCCGAAAAGTAATGTATCTGTCCCCCTGATTTTTCTGTACAAAAATCCGCCCGCCGGTATGGAGGAACCGGCGGGCGGGTTTGCTTTCTGCTTGCAGCGGGCAGACAGCCTCACACAAACAGTTCGTTTTCCTTGTGGCCGGCGCAGGGCTTTTTCAGCGCCGCTCCCACCAGTGCCAGCATCAGGCCGTTGACCTTGCGGGCGTGCTGCGGGCAGACCGAAACACAGCGCATGCAGGAGATGCAGGCTTTCCCGTCCACCTTTTTGGGGTTGTGCGGGTCAATGGCCCCTACAGGACATTCCCGGGCGCAAACGCCGCAGGCATTGCAGGCGGCGGTGGGCTTGGGTACCAGCCCGGCCCCGCCCGCCTTTTTGTAGGGCCGGTTGCCGGGCAGGGCCGGTACAGTCCCGTTGCCTTCGTCCAGTTTTTGGGCAATCTTGCGGGCAAACTCTCCCAGCTGCCGGGCATCGGCGGCATCGGGGCGGCCGGTTCCGTACTGCCGGGCAATGGAATGTTCCGCCACGGCGGCAATGCCCGCCGTTACCCGAAACCCGGCCTTTTGTGCCAGATCCTGCATTTCCGCCAGGGTATCCTCATAGGCACGGTTGCCGTACACACAGACCAGCACCGCCCGGGCGCCGCCTCCCTGCAGGGCCGCCAGCCGACGGGCGGCCGGTTCGGGTACCCGCCCGCCGTAAGAGGGCACCGCCAGCACTGCTGTATCCTCCCCTGTCAGGCACAGGGCCGACGGTTCCTTTCCCGTCAGGTCCACCATGACCGGAGTTTCGGACAGAGCTTTGGACACACAGTCCGCTACCCGCTTTGTGCCGCCGGTAGGGCTGAAAAAGATTTCATACACCTTCATCTTGCATACCTCCCAGAATTCTTTCACCGGATTGGCCCTGCCCGCAGAACGCCGGGGGCTTGTGTTTTTGGTCCGAACCGGGTAGAATGGGTGTAAACACATGTATTACATCCATTGCCACTATACCATGCCGGACATGTAATGTCAACAATTACATCATATGCCGGTATGCGGGCAGGAAAGGAAGCGGCCATGCAGCTCAGCATGAAATGTTCGGTGGCCATACACTGTCTGATTTTTATCTGGGAGGGACGGGACAAGGTCCGGGTGACCAGTCCCCTGCTGGCCCAGAGTACCGGGTGCAACCCGGTCATCATCCGCAATCTGCTCAGTGCCCTGAAAAAGGCCGGGCTGATCACAGTGGACCGGGGACCGGGCGGGGCCAGGCTCTGCCGCCCGCCCGAGGAGATCACCCTGTACCAGATCTATACAGCACTGGAACCCAAAGGGCTGACCTCCCTCATTGGCATCCATCCCTGCCAGGGCCGCTCCTGCCCGGTGGCACAGAACATCCGGGCCGTGCTGCAAAAGCCCTATCACCGGGTGGAGCAGGCCATTGCCGATACCATGCGGGACATCACCCTGGCCTCCATGATTGAAGATTTTGAGCGCAGGACAGGGAAATCCTCAGCTCCTTCCGACCAATAAGCAAACGACAAAACCTCCCCCGACCCTGACGGATCGGGGGAGGTTTGTTTACGGTTCAGACCCGGTTCTGCTCTTCCGGGCGGGAGAAATGCAGGCGGCTCAGCGCCACATACACCCCGTCCTGGTCATTGGAGGAGGTGACGAAATCGGCGGCGGCCTGCACGCCAGGGGCGGCGTTTCCCATGGCCACGCCCAGCCCGGCCAGACGCAGCAGACCGGCATCCACCTCGCCGTCCCCGCAGGCAACGGCCTGCTGGGCGGTCAGCCCGTAGTGCTCCAGCACGGCGGCGGCGGTCTTTTCCTTGCAGACACCGGCGGCCACCACCTCCAGATAGGTGGGGTTGGAGCGCAGCACCGTCAATTCCGGGAACTGGGGAGCCAGGCGCCGCTGCAGGTCGGTGACGGCCTGTTCCGGGCCGATGCACAGCAGCTTGTGCACATTGCCCAGGCGCTGGGCACCGGACCCCAAGGCAGCGGCCAGCGCTTCGCAGCCGGTGATGGATGCCTCGCTGCGGATGGCCGGATGGTTGGGATCGGGGGTCAGCCAGGCGTCGTAAAGGTAGGCGCTGAGGGCGATCTGCGGCCAACCGTCCAGCACCGCCTGCTCGAAGCGGGCGGCGGTTTCGGCGGGGATGCCCCGGTCATACAGAATATGCTGGTTGGGCATGACCGCCAGGGCTCCGGCGCAGCAGATGGCCGGTCCCTGAAAGCCCAGCTGCCGGTAAATGGGTTCCAGCCCCTTGGGCGGGCGGGCGCTGGCCAGCACCACCGGCACCTTTTTGCGGTTCAGGCGGCGCAGCAGGTCCCGGGTGGGTTCCGAGACACGATGGCTGCTGTCCAGCAGGGTCCCGTCCACGTCCAGAAAAACAATGGAATACTGCGGCATATAAATTCACCCCTCGGAAGGCGCCTCGGAACCCGGTTCCAGGGACGCCAGAATTGCCTCCACGTTTTTCTGGCCGCGCACGATGCTCAGGTGCACCACCATGGTCAGCACCATGAAGGCCACCCCCAGCACGACCCCCGCAATGCCCGCCGCAAGTATTCCGGCGGTGAACCCCCAGGCGGCCAGCGCCACAAAGCAGGCAGTAAGCACAAACAAAATGGTGCGCCAGACGCTGATGGTGCGCAGGGCTTTTTCCTGGCGGCGCGCTTCGTCCAGAGCCTGTTTGGTTGTGAGCATGGGAAAAACCTCCTTGGCGTGATCCGCACAAAAGCGGGACGGCCGGCCGGATGGTTCCTGACCGGCCGCCCCTTGTGAGAGATGACGGGATGTCGTTTAGAATGGATACGGGATCAGTAGCTCAGACCCGGATCGAAGAAGCCGACCAGAACGCCGACGAACGCGATGACCACCAGCAGAAGCATGACCACGATGGGGCTCATCTTCTTCTTGCTCATCAGCCACCAGCACAGCAGCACGAACAGGGCGGACAGAATGTGGGGATAGACGGTATCCAGGGTGCTCTGCAGGTCGACGATGGTCTCGCCGTTGCTGCCGATCATCTTGAAGGCGGTGCTGATGGAGACCCAGCTGGCGGTGACGCCGCCGATGACCATGGTGCCGATCATGACGATGGCTTCGCGGATGGCGTTGGCCTTGTCACCCACCAGGAACTCCACGGCCTTGCCGCCCATCTCATAGCCCTTGAAGTAGAGCAGGCGCATGATGAGGAACATGCCGATGTTCCACACCAGGATGTAGAAGATGGCGCCCAGGGGAGAACCGCCGCCGGACAGGCTCAGGGCGATGCCCAGCAGGATGGGAATGACGGTGCCGACCACCAGGGAGTCGCCGATACCGGCCAAGGGGCCCATCAGACCGGCGCGGATGCCGTTGATGGTCTCGCTGTCCACCGGTTCTCCGTTGGCGCGGGCTTCCTCCATGCCGGCGGTGATGCCCACGACCACCGAGCCGACCTGGGGTTCGGTGTTGAAGAAGGCGGTGTAGGTCTGCATCTTTTCGGTCTGTTCTTCGTTGGTCTCATACAGGTCCTGCAGGATGGGCAGCATGGCCAGCATGTAACCGAAGGTCTGCATATGTTCCTGAGAGAAGCAGGTCAGATGGCCGTAGAACCAGTTCAGGAACGACTTGTTCAATGCCTTTTTGGAAAGCTTTTTCATGGTCAGATATCCTCCTCGTCATCATCGTCCCCGGAGGCGGCACCAGCCGTGGCCGGACGCAGGGCAGCGCAGCTGATCTGGTACTTGATCAGGGCGAAGAAGCCGGCCACGATGGCGCAGCCGATCAGGTTCAGGCCCATGCAGCCGCACAGGGTAAAGCCAAAGAAGAAGGTCAGGAAGTCCTTCGGGCTGGTGACGACCTGCTTGAGCAGGATCGCAACACCGACGGCCGGCAGCAGAGAGCCAACCGTGAACAGGGTCTTCATGATGATGCCGTCCATGGGCAGGTAGCTCTGGATCAGCTGGACCATGTTGGAGCCGAAGTAGCAGATGATGAAGGTGGGGATGAAGGAGCACAGGATGTGGGAGATCCAGGGGAAGACCATATCCACCAGGTACAGGCTCTTCAGGTTGCCCTTTTCCACGTTGCGCCAGCCGATGTGCTGCCACACCAGGTTGACGGTGGCGGTGCCGTAGAAGAGCACGGTGCCCAGGGTGCCCACGGTGGAGGCCAGGGTCACGGCCATGTCCTGGGCAGCGGAGGTGGCGGGGTCAAGCCCGGCAGCGCTGACGTACAGCATGGCCAGAGGGATGCCGATGTAGGAGATGGCGCGCACGTCCGCAGAGACCGTGCCGCCGGGGGTGACCAGCGCGATGTAGACCAGCTGCACCGCAGCACCCAGGAAAATGCCCATGGGCACATTGCCCAGGATCAGGCCAACGACCAGACCGGCTACCAGCGGACGGCCCAGGGTATAGTTACCGAAGGTCGTGCCGCCCATGCCCGGCATGGACGACAGGCAGGCGCACAGGCCCAGCAATGCCGCCTGAAATACATTGATCGTCATGGAAATTCCTCCTCAAGAAATGATTATTTGTAGCCAAACTGGCCGCGGAACTTCTTCCAGTTGCCGATGGCTGCTTCCTTGATGAGGGCAAACTCAATGTCGTAACCGGCAGCCATGAGCTTTTCAAAGGCAGCGGCCTCTTCCGGGGTGACACTCTGGTTGTTGCCCAGCTTGATGGCCCCGGGGCGGTCGTTGCAGGGGCCGACGATGATGGTGTGGATGCCGGGGTCAAAGGGCTGGTCCAGCAGGACCTTGGCCATATCCACCGGGTTCTTGGCGATGAGGAAGTACTGGTCCTTGCTGGCAACCACCTTGTCCTTCTTCTTCTGCCAGGCATCCAGGGTCCAGACGAAGGTCTTTTTGTCGCAGGCGTTCTTGTAGGCGGCGGACAGGATGGAGTTGTTGGCGGCGGCGTCGTTGACGGCTACCAGACCGGTGCAGGGGTACTCCAGCGCCCAGCGGGTGCAGGTCTGGCCATGGATCATACGGTCGTCGATACGAATGAAGCTGATCATAACGGGATTTCCTCCTTCTGAATTGTGTACGGGTGTGAGGGGGCCGGGTCAGATGTCGTCGTCCGCTTCGGAATCATCCGCAGTGGCGAAGGGACGGATCTGTTCGGCGGCTTCGGTCATGATGGCGGCGACCGCTTCGTCCAGGCCCATGTCCTCGGCTTCGCAGGCCGAGATGGCCATGGGCAGGTTCATGCCGCCAATGGCCCGGACCTTGCCCAGGCCCACCTTGGCGTCCAGCTGCTCCATCAGACCGGTGAGGGGGGAGCCGCCCATGAGGTCGGCCAGGACCAGGACCTCATCGTCGGCGGTGACGGGGGCGATGACCTGCCGGATCTCGGCCTTGAAGTCGTCCTGGGTCATGCCGTCATGGAAGGGAATGTCCAGCACATCGTCGCGCTCCCCTTCCAGCATGTTGAGCGCCGTGTGCAGGCCCGGTGCGAACTCGCCGTGGGCCACCAGCAAAAGATACCGCATTACTCATCTCTCCTTTATTTTTTTGCCTTGCGGCGGCTTTCTTTTGTTGTCTTTATTGTAGAAAATCCCGGCGGTGTTCACATCTGAAGTTTGTCATGACTTGGCCGTGACAAATGTCACGCTTTTTGCGGTTTTTTCCGTGAAAGTGCCGGATTGACCGCATTTTGCCACTTTCTTTTGTGCATCATGCACATTTTCAGTACCGCCACACAGACAAAAAGAAAGCCCCGGTTCCTTTTGCGGTACTCACAAAAGGAACCGGGGGTCCGTTGGTTTTTTGGTTTTGGGGCGGGGTCAGCCCGCGTTCTGCAGGTAGAGGTTGATTTTCCGCTGGGCTGTGGCCAGGGCTGTGGTCAGGGACTGGTTGTCGGTCAGGGCACTGCTCACCGCCGTCTCGGCCATGGCGGTGGCCTGTTCCCGGGCGGCAAACTGAGGCACGGTAACGGCGGTGCGCATGATCTCGCCAATGGCGGCGCTGTTGAAGGTGCTGGTGCCTTGGGTTTCGGCAAAGATGCGGTCCAGCAGAGCGGTGTTCTCGGTGACGGCGCGCAAAGGGGAAATGCCCTGGGACTGAAGGAAGAGCTGTCCCTGGGTGACTTCATCGGCACACAGGGTGCGCAGCAGGTCCCAGGCCAGCTCCAGGTGGGTGCTGCGGGCACTGATGCCCACCTGCACCGTGTGCAGTTCACTGGTGTTGCCGCCCTCCGGCCCGGCGGGCATGCGCAGGCAGTCCCACACAAAGCTGGAATATTTCTTGACCCGCCAGGGGTAGGGCTGGTAGGCCCGGTACTCACTGAACAGGAAGGGACGGAAGGCCACATGGCCGGTATCAAAGTCCTGGGCTGTGACGGTGTACCCCGCATCCAGGCTGTTCAGCTCCTGGACGAACTGGATGGCGGCTTCCACCCGGCTGTCCGCCAGGGTACACTGCTTGCCGTCCTCCGAAAACAGGGTGCTGCCGTTGGCATACAGGGCGTTCTGCCAGCTGTAGCCGTAGATCCCGTAGTCCCGCTGGGCACTGTCCGGCTGTTCGTCCGAGATGGTCCGGCAGATGTCGTACAGATCCTGCCAGGTCCAGTCATTTTCCGGCATGGGGATGTTGTATGCCTCCAGCAGGGTGCGGTTGACGAACATGACCATGGCCGCGCTCTCATAGGGCAGGGCCAGCTGGTCTCCTGCATACATCCCCGCCTGCAGGCAGGCATCATAGTAGATATCGCGGTCCAGGCCGTCCGCTCCGTCCATCATCCAGTCCAGAGGAGCCAGGGCACCGGTTTCGGCCAGCAGGCCGAAGTCATCCGGCAGCACAAAAAAGACATCCGGCTCTTCCCCGGTGACCAGCTTGCCGGCCAGCCACTCGCTGTACTCATCCACAGGGATGCCGCTTTCATATTCCACCGTGATGCCGGGATGGGCGGCCTCAAACCGGGAGATGGCGTCGTCCAGCACCTGGTAACTGCTGCCGTTGGGGGTACCCCAGTAACTGCCGGAAAACACCCCCAGGCGCAGCACCGTCTGCTCCCGGGGCCAGCAGAGGAAGGCCATCATCCCGGCCACCGCTGCCGCCGAAAGGCCCAGCAGCACCGCCGGCTGCCGCCTCACGGGATATCCCGGCGCCGCAGGCCGGTCTCCACCGCCCAGATGGCCAGCTGGGTACGGTCACGCAGGCCCAGTTTGCCCAGCACGGTGCTGATGATGTTGCGCACCGTGCCCTCCGACAGGCAGAGCTCGGCGGCAATCTCCTTGTTGGAAAGCCCCCGGCCCACCGACTGCACCACCGGGATCTCCCCCTTTGTCAGGCTGGCGGCCCGCTGGTCCTCCACCGGAATGCCGGCTTCCCCGTGGGCCATGCTGGAAAAGAGCTGGATCATCTTGCTGGCGACGTTGGGGTTGACCATGGCACCGCCGCTGTGGGCCACCCGGATGGCCTCGGCCAGCTCGGTGACGCCGGCACCCTTGAGCAGATACCCGCTGGCACCGTTTTTCAGGGCCCCGAACACGTACTCATCATCCGCAAAGGTGGTGAGCACGATGACCTTGGTGGCGGGGTATTTTTCCTTGATGGTGCGGGTGGCTTCCACCCCGTCCATCACCGGCATCCGGATATCCATGAGCACCACGTCGGGGCGGTGTCTGGCCACGCTTTCCACCGCAGCGCCGCCGTCCCCCACGGTGTCCACCACTTCCATGTCGGGGTTGACGTTGAGGACGATCTTCAGGCTCTGGCAGAACAGTTCCTGGTCGTCCGCGATCACCACACGGATCATATGTTTTCCTCCCCTTTCTGCCGCGGCTGCAGCCGGGCGGTCAGTTCAAAGCCGCCGCCCTCTTCCGCCGGGCGGTTGCCGTAATGCAGGCTGCCGTGCAGCAGTTTCAGCCGTTCCCGCATATGCCGCAGGCCGAAGCCTTCCTTTTTGCCTGCCGGCATCCCGGCTCCGTCGTCCCGGACCGTGATGGTCAGCTGGTCCCCGTCCCGGTCCAGGCGCACCTCAATGTTGCGGGCCTGGCCGTGGCGCACCGCGTTGGTCAGGCTTTCCTGGATGACCCGGTAGATGGCTTCCTCCTCATCGGGGGCGAAATCCAGCTCGCCGGCGTCCTGGGTGTAAGTGACCATGGCCGAGGTGGTCAGGCAGAATTTTTCAATGGTATTTTCCAGCGCCTCCGCAAAGTCGCTGTGTTCCAAAGCGTCCGGGCGCAGGGCGTTGATGGAACGCCGCACGTCGTTGAGACCCTCCCGGGCAGTCCGGTTGGCCAGCTGCAGCTGCTTTTTGGCCTGGTCGGGGGCGGCGTCCATGAGCACCAGACTGGCGTCGGTGGTCATGATGATGCCGGTCAGGGTGTGGCCCAGGGTATCGTGAATTTCCCGGGCCAGACGGTTGCGCTCCCGCAGTTCGGCCATGTGTTCGGTCTTGTCGGCGTAATCCTGCAGCTGACGATAGCTTTCCTGCAGCTGGGCATTGAGCTGCTGCACCCGGGTATTTTCGGCCTTCTGCCCCAGAAAAAGCAGCACCAGAAAGACCACAAAGAGCAGCACATGCAGAGAAGTGAGCAGACTTTCCACCCCGCTGAACCAGCTGCGGAAGGCGTCGGTATAATAAGAAAGGTACTGTTGTACCGGTATGCTGGGAAACGCCACCGAGGCGATGCTGTAATCCGACAGGGCGTACAGCAAAGTGAGCACCGCAATGGTGCATACCCGGCCGTATTTTTCCTGGGAGGTGTAGACCAGATCCGCCAGGACCATGAGGAAAAAGCCCCGGTAGTAAAAGTCCAGGCTGACCACCTCCGCCGCGGCCAGCAGGATCTCGGCGGCAAAGACCGACGCCCGCAGGGCCGGGCGGTCCGGCGGCAGGTAATCCTTGCCCAAAATCAGCGCCGCCAGGGGCACAAACAGCCCCAGGGACAGGGCCGCCATCTGCCAGGGCGGGGCCGGGACCTGACCGGTGACGGACAGGAAATCCCGGGCCGAAAAACCGGCGGCGATCCGCAGGGGGGTCAGCCCCCGCATCAAAGAATAATACACCACCAGCACCAGGTTGATGGCCAGCATGAAGCCGCGCAGGGTGCGCAGAATTTTATCCTGTTCCATCACTGCCACCCGCCTGTTCCGTAGTTGGCCACGTTGTCCTGGGTGAGCAGGGTCACCGGCAGGACGATCTCCTTTTCCGGCGTGCCGCCGTCCAGGGCCAGATAGGCCTGCTCCACGGCGGTTTCGGCCATCTGCCCCAGCATCTGGGCGCTGGTGGCGGTCATCAGGCCGTCGGCCACCAGGACCTTGCCTTCCGGGGAGCCGTCCACCCCGTATACCAGGAACCGGTCGCTGAGCCCGGCGCCCTCAATAGCGGCCAGGGCCCCCAGGGCGCTGGGGTCGTTCAGGGCCATGACCACGTCCGCCTCCGGGTGTTCGGCCAGCAGCTGTTCCATCACCGGCATGGCGTTTTCGATCTGGCCGTCGGAGGAACCGGACCCCACCACCGTGAAACCCTCGTGCCCGGCGATGGTATCCAGAAATCCCTGGATGCGGTCGGCGCCCGAGCGGGCGGTGATGTGTTCCAGCAGCAGGATGTTGGCGGAATCCCGCACGCTGAGCAGATGCTCCGCACACTGCACCCCGGCCTGGTAGTTGTCCGACAGGATGGTGGAGGCCACCAGGCTGTCGTCCTTCACCGGGGCATCGATGACGATGACCGGCACGCCGGCATCCGCAGCCATCTGCAGGCCGTCGCCCACCTTCTCCCAGTCCACGGGATTCAGCAGAATGGCCGACACCCCCATCTCCAGCAGATCGGCAATCTCCTGGTTCTGGCGGTCCTGATCCATAACGCCGTCCCGGGTGAGCAGGCGGTCACCCTTGGCTTCCACCGCTGCCTGCAGCCGCACGTCCAGTTCCTGATAAAAGGGATTGTTCATGGTCATATAGGTTGCGCCGATGAGCCGCTGGCTTTCGATCCGGTCGGCGGAATGGTCCCCCGGCATCCACAACAGCGGGATCAGGGCCGCAGCCAGCAACCCGGCCACCAACAACCCGCCGATGGCCGGAAGCATCTTTTCCAGTTTCATCTGCCGTCCCCTTGTCTGCAGCCCGGGCCCCGCCCGGCTGCACCTTGTTATGTTTATTATAGTACGCCGGGCGACGGA
>CAUEKL010000019.1 GCA_959018215.1 uncultured Gemmiger sp. | reverse complement strand
GGTGAAATTTCACCGAAATACAGGGTGTTTTTTTATCCCATTTGGCTGTTTTGCAAGCAATTTGTCGGTTTCTTTTGTGCATTTCGCACATTCCGTGTCGCAATGTTGGAATTTTATTCCGTTAATCGAACGCAAAAAGGGCCTTCTGGCTGTCCATGGCGAAAAGATTTTTCCGGTCCACGATCCGGGTGGCCGTATCCACGGTCTGCTGCAGTTCCTTGCCCTGGCCGTTGAGCAGTTTGTAGGCGCTTTCCACCCCCAGATACCCCATGGCATAGGGATTCTGCACCACCAGGGCATCCACTTCCCCGGTCTGCAGGTCGTCCACCGTTTCCACGTTGGAGTCGAACCCCACCAGGAACACCGTTTCCGAAAGACCCAGCTGGCGCACGGCTCCCGCCGCGCCCACGCTGGTGGGTTCATTGAAGGCCAGCAGAACATTGATCTCCGGGTTCTGCTGCAAAAGGCTCACCGTGTCCGCCTGGGCGGCTTCGGCTTCCGCCTTGGTGTGCACCACCTGTACGACACTGGCACGGCCGCTTTCTTCCAGGGCATCGCAGGCTCCCCGCTCCCGCTCCTGGCCGTTGGCGCTGTTGAGACCGTAGTTGATGATACCCACGTTCAGCTGCCCCTCGGTGCGCTCCAGCGCTGCCTGGGCAGCCATACGGCCGGCGGCATAGTTGTCGGTGCCGATGTAAGTAGCCACCGCGGAGGAATTCACATCCGAGTCGATAGCCACAATATGCACCCCTTTCTGAGCAGCAGAGTCAATGGCCGGGGCCGTGTTCTCATAATCGGTGGCGGAAAAGACGATCGCCTGGGCGCCGTCCCCCACCGCCTGTTCCACCAGAATGTTCTGGGCTTCGTAATCCTCCTCCGAATCGGGGGCGGTAATGGTCAGGTCGATGTTGTACTCGGCAGCGGCAGCTTCCGCCCCCGCAAACATGGAGAGGAAAAACTGGGTTTCGGTGGACTTGACCACCAGTGCCACCTTTTGCGGGTTGCCGGCGTTGGGGTCCGTCATGCAGCCGGACAGGGGCAGGCACAGCGCTGCGGCCGCGGTGCACAAGGCCAGGGCTGCACGCAACCGGGTGTTATTTCGTTTCATAGTCACCCTCCTGTACCTGCGGCATGCGGATCTCCACACAGGTGCCCACATCCGGTTCACTTTCAATGCGCAGGCCGTACCCTTCCCCGAAATAGATGCGCAGACGGTCGTTCACGTTCTTGATGCCGATGCCGGTCCGGTCGCCCGGCTCGCTGTGCAGGATATGCTGCACCTGTTCCTCGTCCATGCCCACACCGTCATCCCGCACCCGGAACAGAATGTCCTTGCCGTCGCGGCAGACCTCCACATCAATGTGGCCGGGTTCCACCATCAGGTCCAGCCCATGGGCGATGGCATTTTCCAGAATGGGCTGCAGGGTGATCTTGTTGCACAGACAGTCCAGGCAGCTTTCGTCCACCTGGAAATCATAGGAGAATTGGTTCTTATACCGGTATTTCTGAATCTGGAGATAACTTTCGGCATGTTCCAGTTCCTTGCGGATGGGAATGAGTTCGTGGCCTTTGCTGATGCTGATGCGGAACAACCGGGCCAGGGCGTGTACCATGTTGACGGCGTCGGTATTGCGGCCCTGCTCGCACATCCAGGCGATGGAGTCCAGGGTGTTGTACAGGAAATGGGGGTTGATCTGCGCCTGCAGAGCCTTGAGTTCGGTCTTGCGCAGGTTGACCTCCTCCTCCCGGACGGTGGCCATCAGATGCTGGATACGGTGCACCATATGCCCGAAAGAATCCGAGAGTTCCTCCACCTCCCGGGTACCGGACACCGGTTCATAGGCAAAGTGGTCGGCGTCCTGCTCGAAGCGCTCCATGGCGGAGGCCAGGGCGGCCAGGGGACGGGACAAAATGCGGGAGAGCAGCCATCCGGCTCCCAGCACAACAGCCAGCACGATGACCACCACCGCCAGGCAGATGCGCAGCATGGCCCGGACGCTCTGGTCCACCAGCTCGTCCACATAGCTGACGCCCACCACCCGCCAGGTGCTGTTCTCGATCCCGGTGATGGAATAGATCACCGTTTCCTCCGCCCAGGTTCCATCCTCCAGTTCGGCCAGATGGGCGGTGTCCTCGCTTTTCAGACCGGAATAGATCAGCTGCTGCTGAGGATGGTACACGATGGTCCCCTCGTCATCCATCAGGAAGCAATACCCGTGGGCACCGATACCCACGCTGGAAATATACTCCGAGATGGTGGAGAAGCTGAGGTCCAGAGAGATCCATTCGGCCGTCTCGTCCCCGTCCAGGCGGGCCGCCATGGTCACCACCCAGGGATAGTAACTTTCAAAGATGGTCTCCACATGGGGCGGGGTGACATAGCTGTCCGCAGAGGCGGCGCTCTCGGCGTCAAAGGAGAGGTTCTGCAGAATTTCGGTCCGGGGTTCATGGCCCAGGGACCAGCAGTCTACCAGGGTACCGTCCCCGGTATAAGTGGTGACCGCCACCACGTCCGAGCGTACCCGAAGAAGGTCGCGCAGGAATTCATCCCGCTCGGCCCCCTCATACTCCATGGAGGTCTGGACCAGGTCCATGACCTCATTCATATCTCCCACATAGCGGGCCACCGTGACCGCCGCCTGGGTGCATGCCTGGGCGCTGGTGGTACGGGCGCTCTGGATCATTCCCGCCCGGTACTGGGCGATGAAAAAGGTACTGACGGCGCACAGCACCACAGCGGTGACCCCGGCCACCATCCCCACCAGAACGGTCAGCAGACGAGGGCGCCGGGGACGGCGCAGGGCGCTCACGACTTGGCTCCCTGCTGGCGGCGCAGCGCATTGGGAGAAGTACCGCAGTACTTTTTAAAGCAATAGCTGAAATAATGCTGGTCGGTATAGCCGCACCGGGCGGCGATCTGCTGGATTTTCAGCGGAGTGGTCATGAGCAGCTCCCGTGCTGCATCCATCCGCTTGCCGATGAGGATATTGATGAAGGTCTCCCCGGCATACTTCTTGATGCAGGCGCTGAGATGGTTGGGGCTCACATCCAGCATGGCACTGAGAGACACCAGAGACAGATCCTTGTCCATGTAATGTTCGTCAATGGCGGCCAGGGCTTTCTGGCAAAGCAGGCTGCCGCCTTTCTTCTGCTGGGTGCTGAGCTGGTCCATGGCTCCCAGGCACAGATCCTGCAGCGCCTGGCGCAGTTCCCCGGCGTTGCGGTAATGGAAGGACAAATCCGGCAGAAGTCCCCGCCGGTCCAGCTCGTTCAGGGCTTCCGGCCCGGCGCCGGCTTCCAGCAATCGGTACACTTCGGCCATGAGCTGAATGGCCACCGCGTCCAGCCAGGGGCCGGTGCTCTCCCCGGGCTGCTGGCTGCACATGCGGGACAGACCGGCGCACAGAGCATCCCGGTCCCCGGCGCGGAAAGCGGTCTTGACCTCTTCCAGGCAGGCGGTGACCGCCTCCACGGCGGCAGGGGTACCCCGGTGTACGTCGGTGATGTACTGGACCCCGCCTTCTTCCGGCGGGGTGAAGCTGGCAGCTTCGGCAGCCTCCCGGTAGGCAGCATGCAGACCGCCCAGGCGGTCGGTGCGGCGGCTGACGCCCACACTCCCCCGCCGCCCCAGCACGCGGTGGGCTGTCTGGAGGATTTCTTCCGCCAGAATATGCAGGTACTCCTCAAAGTCCGAGGCGTTGCCCATGAGCACCGCCACCACCCGGCCGGGGCTGCAGAACACCGCATGGCGCAGATACTTGCCGGCCAGGGTCTCGATGACATGGACAAAGGTGGGCAGGGTACAGTTGTTGCCCTGCTCATCATACAAGGAGGTGGTCAGCACCACATACAGGGGATGGTCGTCCGCCCCGCGCAGCAATCCGCACCGGCAGGCATCTGCCCGCAGGTGGAACTCGGTATCATGGGGAGGCAGCTCCGCATGGCCGTCCAGCACCAGAGGGACCAGGAACTCATCCCGGCCGGTCTGGGCTGCCGCTGCGTTCAGCTGCTGCTGGAAGGCGGCAAACTGCCGGTCGATCTTTTCGTGAATGCCCCGCAGTTCCGCCGCCAGACCGTCCATGGTCAGGGGCTTGAGCATATAGCTGATGATGTTGTACTGAATGGCCTGCTTGGCGTATTCAAAATCGTCGTAGCCGCTCAAAAAGGCAATGTGCATGGCCGGGCGGATCTCCCGCACCTGACGGGCCAGCTCAATGCCTGAGATAAAGGGCATGCGGATATCGGTAAGGAGCAGGTCCGGTTCCAGCTTTTCCACCAGTTCCAGGGCATCCAGGCCGTTGCTGGCGTCGCCCACCAGATGAAAGCCCAGTTCCTCCCAGGGAATCATGGTGCACACAGCCTGACGCAATTCGTCCTCGTCATCCGCCACCACGACGGTATAGATGGTTTGCTCAGCCATGAGGGCCTGCCTCCTTTACTGCTCTTCCAACGCTTCGGCCTGGGCCTTTTCCGCCTTGCGGCGCATCCGTTCCCGCTGGGCGGCTTCCTGCCGTTTCCAGCGCTCATAGGGTTCGGGGCGCACCACCTCGGTGCAGCGGGCAAAGTTCCAGTGCAGGCCGTCCCGGCGGGACAGCTTGAACCGCACGAACCAGGGGCCGTGCTGCGGGCAGGTGCCCTCGGTATAATAGCCGGTATTGCCCCGCTTGAGCCAGATATCCCCCAGGGTCAAAGGAGCCCCGCAGTCGGGGCAGGTCACCCGGCACAGGGCGGGGTCGGTCTTGTAGGCATCGTGTTCCATCAGCCCGAACCAGGTCTGCACGTCCCGGTAGTCGGCATCCGGGTCGGTGAGAAGGGCCTCGATCAGCTGGGCCTCCTCATTGGGATAGGCCGCCAGGCCCTGGGCCAGAGGCAGTTTGCGGCAGACCTTGACGGTGTACAGGGCATCATCCAGGGCGTTGTGGAAGGGGTCCTGCTTTTCGATGCCCAGACGGTCCACCACGCTCTCCAGCGTCATGCCCTCCCCTTCCTTGCGGGGATAGGCCTGCAGGAAGATGCGCTGCAGGTCATACCAGCGGGCGGGCCAGCTTTCGTCCAGCCCGCACAGGAACAGGTTCTGCTTGAGCACCGGCACGTCATCCAGGCCCCACTCCGCAAATTCGGCATCGGGACCGGCCCATTCCACAAAGCGGGCCAGGCCCTCGGCAATGGGCACACCGGCATCCAGATCGCCCTGGCTCATACCGGTGACCTTGGCAATATGGCGCTGCAGCTTGCGGAAGATCCGCGGGCGCAGGGTGATCTCAAAGGTATCCAGCACTTCGGCCCGTTCGGTGATGCGCACGGCACCGATCTGGATGATCTCCCCCCGCAGGGTGAGCTCGGTATCATGATAACGGAAGGTCTTGGGCTGATACCCGATGTTCCATTCCAGGTCGAATACAATCAGATTTCTGCCCACGTTCATACCTCCTGCCCCAGAATAAAGTGTTCCACGGCCAGCCCCACGCCGTCGTGGTCATTGTCCGCCGTGACGTACCCGGCAGCGGCTTTCACCGGCGGCACCGCATTGCCCATAGCCACACCCAGACCGGCAAACTTGATCATGGGCAGGTCGTTCCAGCCGTCGCCGCAGGCCATGAGCTCGGCGGGGGTCAGCCCCAGCGTCTGGAGCAGCACACCCAGAGAGGCGGCTTTCTCCACCCCCAGAGGCATGGTTTCAATAAAGAAAGGCGCGGAGCGGTAGATGGACAGCCTGCCCGCAAATTCCTGCTGCATCAGCTCTTCCACATGGGGCATATCCACCGGGTCGCCCACCAGCAGCAGCTTGTTGACGGGATAGGTCACCTCGGCAGGCAGGTCGGGGACCTGGCGTACCGGCAGCTTGTTGATGCGGGCTTCCTCCAGCACATAGGGGTGGTCGGGCACCTCGGTGACGATGCCCTCGCTGTCGTAGGTCAGGGGCACCACATTCCAGTAGCGGGCGAAGGTACACACGGTGGGAATGAGCTCCGCGGGAAAGGGGTGCTGGACCATCTCCCGGCCGGTGGCACAGTCGATGATCTTGCCGCCGTTATAGCTCAGGATATAGCCGCCGGTCTGTTCCAGCCCCAGTTCCCTGGCCAGCGGGCGGATGCCCGCGGTGGGACGGCCGCTGGCCAGCACAATACGGACGCCCTGCTCCGCAGCCTGGCGCAGGGCGGCTTTGGTGCGCGGGGTCACGATCTTGTCACTGTTGGTCAGGGTTCCGTCCAGATCCAGGGCCAAAACTTTATATTGCGTCATGTTTGCAGCTCCTTGCCGGTTTTATATTTTTTAACATTGTACCCCAAAGCCCCGTATTGCGCAAGGGCAGCTCTCCCCCGCCCATGGCCCGGGGGTACAAAAAAGCGCCCCGTCCGGTGAACGGACAGGGCGCCTTACAGCAGATTCCTGGGAAAAATTACTTGCCGGCCTTGGTGGTCTTCTTGGCAGCGGGCTTCTTGGCGGCAGGAGCCTTCTTTTCGGCAGGCTTCTCGGCAGCCTTGGGAGCAGCGGCCTTCTTGGCGGCGGGCTTGGTCTCGGCAGCAGCCTTCACCTCAACGGCGGGCTTGGCTTCGGCCTTGGGAGCGGCGGCCTTCTTGGCCGGGGCCTTCTTGGCAGGAGCCTTCTCGGCGGCGGGCTTCACCTCAGCGGCAGGCACAGTTTCGGCAGCAGCTTCTTCCTTGACCTTGGCGGCAGCCTTCACAGCCTTGGGCTTGCGGGTGACTTCGGAAATGACCCAGTGCTGGTTGTCGCCGTTCACATCGGCCCAGATCTGCAGGCCGGCGCCGTTTTCGCTGTTCATGCCCACCACGTCCAGGCACTTGCCGGAAACGTTGGACTTGATCTTGACGCGGCCGTCATTGCCGGCTTCCACCACCCACAGCTGGCTGCTGGCGGGAGCGCCTTCCCACTGATGGACAGCGGTGCCGTCACCGATGCCGCCCTGGTACAGATCCAGCATCTTGCCGGTGAAGCGGTTCTTGATGCGGTAGACGCCTTCGCCGGCGCGGACAAAGCCCCACTGCTGCCATTCGGCATTGGCGTTGTCCCACAGCTGGATGCGGGCGCCGTTGTCGGTGTTGTAATCGGCAACTTCCACAACCTTGCCGTTGGCGGCGCTGATGGTGTAGAACTTATCTTCCTTGATCACGGTCTGAGCGACCTTCTTGCTGACTGCCATGGTGATACCCCTCCTGTAAGGTTTTTCGTATAATTTTCTTGATTCATACATTGGCAGGCCGCCGTCCCGCGCATAGTAAAATTGATGCGTTCCTTGTCCCTCTGACAGCGGCAGCGGGAACAGCATTCGCCGTCCCTATGTGGTTATTATAGCCATTTTTTTCCATAACGTCAAGTTTTTGGCGCTCTAACGGCAAGTTGTACAAAAATCGCCGGAATGTCCAGCGACATCCCGGCAATATTTCGAATTTTGTTAGGAATTTTCCGCAAAATTACCGGTATAAAGCCGATAATAGCGGCCCTTCTGCGCGATCAGTTCGTCGTGGGTACCGCGTTCGATGATGCGGCCCTGCTCCAGAACCATGATGCAGTCGGAGTTGCGCACGGTGGACAGACGGTGGGCGATGACAAAGGTGGTACGGCCGTACATCAGGCCGTCCATGCCCTGCTGCACCAGGGTCTCGGTGCGGGTGTCGATGGAGGAAGTGGCTTCGTCCAGGATCAGCACCGGCGGGTCGGCCACGGCGGCGCGGGCGATGGCCAGCAGCTGACGCTGCCCCTGGCTCAGGTTGGTGCCGTCGCCGGTGAGCATGGTATCAAACCCGTTGGGCAGATGGCGGATGAACAGCTCGGCGTTGGCCAGGCGGGCCGCGGCGCGGCACTCCTCATCCGAAGCATCCAGCCGACCGTAACGGATGTTCTCCATGACGGTGCCGGTAAACAGGTGGGTATCCTGCAGCACGATGCCCAGGGAAGAGCGCAGGTCGTCCTTCTTGATGGTGGTAATGTCCAGACCGTCGTAGAGGATCTGACCTTTCTGGATATCGTAGAAGCGGTTGATCAGGTTGGTGATGGTGGTCTTGCCGGCGCCGGTGGAACCGACAAAGGCAATCTTCTGGCCCGGACGGCCATAGAGGTTGATGTCGTGCAGGACGATCTTTTCGGGCACATAGCCGAAGTCCACGTCCTTGAAGACGATATCGCCCTTGAGCTCTACATACTTGTTGGTGCCGTCGTTCTGGGGCACCTTCCAGGCCCAAAGACCGGTGCGGGTCTGGGCTTCGGTGACGGAGTCGTCGGCCAGGCGCTTGGCGTTGACCAAGGTGATGTTGCCCTCATCCACCTCGGAAGGTTCGTCCAACAGGTCAAAGATACGCTGACCGCCGGCCAGAGCCATGACGATGGAGTTGAACTGCATGGACACCTGGTTGATGGGCATGTTGAAGCTGCGGTTGAAGGTCAGGAAGCTGGCCAGTTTGCCCAGGGTCAGGCCGGTGGCACCGGACAGAGCCAGGGCGCCGCCGATGATGGCGCACAGAACATAGCTCAGGTTGCCCAGCTGACCGTTGAAGGGCATGGCCACCAAGGAGTAGGTGTTGGCCTTGTTGGCGCTCTCGAAGAGTTCATCGTTGAGGATGTTGAAGTCCTCGATGGCCTTTTCCTCGTGGCAGAAGACCTTGACGACCTTCTGGCCGTTCATCATCTCTTCAATGAAGCCGTTGACCTTGCCCAGTTCCCGCTGCTGCGCCACAAAGTAGCGGCCGGAATTGCCGGTGAGGTACCGGGTGACCAGCAGCATGACGCCCACCATGACCAGGGTGACCAGGGTCAGGGGGATGCTGAGGAAGATCATGGAGAAGAGCACGCCGATGATGGTGATGCCGCTGTTGAGCATCTGGGGGATGCTCTGGCTGATCATCTGGCGCAGGGTATCAATATCGTTGGTGTACACCGACATGATATCGCCGTGGGCGTGGGTGTCGAAGTACTTGATGGGCAGGGTCTGCATGTGGGTGAACAGTTCGTCACGCAGCTTTTTCAGGGTACCCTGGGTGATGATGGCCATCAGACGGGTCTGGGTGAAGGTGGCCGCCACGCCGATGGCGTAGAAGCAGCCGGTGCGCAGGATGGCGAACAGCAGGCCGGAGAAGTCGTTGCTCTTTTCGGTGAGCAGGGGCAGAATATAGGAGTCGATCAGGGTCTGCATGAACAAAGTACCCTGAATGTTGGCCAGCACCGAGATCACGATGCAGGCGATGGCGATGAGGTACGGCACACGATACACATGCATCACATACCCCATGATCCGCTTGAGGATCTTGCCGGGGTTCTTCACCTTGGGGCGGGGACCATGGGCACCGCGGCCCGCATGGACTACCTTTACGCGTTCCTGTGCCATTATTCCTCGCCTCCCTTCTCGTCGAAGTCGCCGCCGCCCTTGGTCTGGCTGCGGTAGACCTCCTGGTAGATCTTGTTGGTTTCCAGCAGTTCCTGCGGGGTGCCCCATCCCTGGATGCGGCCGCCGTCCAGAACCAGAACATGGTCGGCATGTTCAATGCTGGAGATACGCTGGGCAATGATAAACACGGTTGTGCCGGGGATCTTCTCCGCAAAGCTGTGCCGGATCTTGGCATCGGTGGCGGTGTCCACGGCGGAAGTGGAGTCGTCCAGGATCAGGATCTTGGGCTTCTTCAGCAGGGCACGGGCAATGCACAACCGCTGCTTCTGGCCGCCGGACACGTTGGTGCCGCCCTGCTCGATGTGGGTTTCGTACTTGTCGGGGAAGCGCTCGATGAATTCATCGGCGCAGGCCTGACGGCAGGCTTCGGCGATCTCCTCGTCGGTGGCATTGGCGTTGCCCCAGCGCAGGTTTTCGGCGATGGTGCCGGAGAACAGCTCGTTCTTCTGCAGCACCATGGCCACGCTGTCACGCAGGGTTTCCAGGTCGTACTTGCGCACGTCCACGCCGCCCACGCGCACCGTACCGGCGCTGACATCATACAGACGGGGCAGCAGCTGGACCAGGCTGGTCTTGGCGCTGCCGGTGCCGCCGATGATGCCCACAGTCTCGCCGGAACGAACGTTCAAATCAATGTCGGACAGCACTTCCCGGCCGTCGCGCTTGTAGCGGAAGCCCACATGCTCGAACTGCACGGCACCGTTCTTGACTTCCATAACGGGGTTTTCGGGGTTGGTCAGGTCGGATTTTTCGCTCAGGACTTCGGCCACACGGCGGGCAGAAGCAGCGGACATGGTGATCATGACAAAGACCATGGACAGCATCATCAGGCTCATGAGGATGTTCATGCAGTAGGTCAGCATGCTCATGAGTTCGCCGGTGGTCAGAGCGGTAGCACCGCTGGACACGATCATCCGGGCACCCAGCCAGGAGATGACCAGAATACAGGTGTACACGGTGAACTGCATCAGAGGTGCGTTCCAGGACAGGATCATTTCGGCCCGCAGCAGCAGCTTCTGGACGTTGCCGCTGGCCTTCTGGAACTTTTCACCCTCGAACTTTTCCCGCACATAAGCCTTGACCACGCGGATGGCCGAGACATTTTCCTGCACGCTCTCATTCAGGTCGTCGTACTTGCGGAAGGCTTCGCCGAAATACCGGGTGGCGCGGGTCATGATGAAGATCAGCGCGGCACCCAGCAGGATGACGGCCACCAGATAGACACTGGCCAGTTCCCGGTTGATGGCAAAGGACATGACCATGGCGATGATCATACTGGCCGGGGCACGCACGAACATGCGCAGGATCATCTGGTAGGCGTTCTGGATGTTGGTGACGTCGGTGGTCATACGGGTGACCAAGCCGGCAGTGGAGTACTTGTCGATGTTGGAAAAGCTGAAGGTCTGGATGTTGCGGTACATGGACCGGCGCAGGTTGCGGGCAAAACCGGTAGCGGCACGGGAGCCGAACACGGCGCCCAGCACGCCGAAGATCAGACCGATGATGGCGGCCACGATCATCCAGCCACCCACCCGGTAGATGTGCTCCATATTGCCGGCGGTGACGCCGTCGTCAATGATGGAGGCCATCAGGCGAGGCACGATCATTTCCATGACGACTTCGCCGATCATGCACACCGGTGTGAGCACTGAGACCAGCTTGAAGCCGTCGATCTCTTTGTACAGTGTCTTGAACATAGTGTGTGTACTTTCTCCTATTCCTTTCTTATTCGATGTGCGGCTCGCTCTGCACAGCCTTGGCGTTGTGCAAAAGCTTGTCCAGCACCCTTTCCAGGTTGGCCATTTCCTCCTCGGTCACGCCCTGCTGCAGCCGCGCCTCAAAGGCGTTGATGCAGCGCTCCAGCTGATCGTAACAGGCCAGGCCCTTCTCGGTGGCGGCCAGGCTCTTCAGGCGGGCGTCCTGTTCCACCGCCGTGCGGGTGATGAAGCCGGCGCTTTCAATGCCCTTGAGCATGGTGGTGATGCTGGAACGCTGCACACGGAAGCAGTGCTCCAGATCCCGCTGGTACACCGGACGTCCCGAACGGGTGGTGCGCACGATGTAGCCCAGAACCATGCCCCGCATACCGGTCAGTTCCTGGCTGACCGTCTCACCGATGCAGGCATCCAGCGCCCGGTTGATCTGGTGGGATGTGTGGGTCAGCGCCCGGCCGACCCGCCGCATATCAGGGTCTGCGGTCCGAATTTCCTGCGTGGAAATCACCTCTCTTGGCGGCCGCGAAACCGTGCCGCAAAAATTGTTCATGTTCTAACTGTTTGATTGCGTACAGTCCGTAATTATAATCAAAATGGAAGGACCTGTCAATGCCCCGAAAGCAAAAATCACATTTTATGCACAAAAAACTTTTCGGGTGTTTCCGCAGTGCATACAGGCACAAAAAAAGCCGCCGGGCCCAAGGGTCCGACGGCAGTTTTTTATGCAGATTATTCGGGGGCTTTCATGCTTTCCACCATAGAAATATGCTTGAGTTTGCGCCCCATGACCAGATTGACAAAAAGGCTGAACAGGAAGGTCAACGCCAGGGCGTAGACAAAGCTCAGAGGCTGGATGTCCCGCCCGAACATGACCGCGTCCACCTCCACTGTGAGGATGACGAACTTGTGCAGGGCCACGCCTCCCGCCAGCCCGAAAAAGGCACCGATGAGGGTAAGGATGACGCTTTCCCGGTTGACGTAGGCATCCACCTCCCGGTCATAGAAGCCCAGGACCTTGATGGTGGCGATCTCCTTGACCCGTTCGGCGATGTTGATGTTGGTCAGGTTGTACAGCACCACAAAGGCCAGGCAGGCGGCGCAGACGATGATGAGCACCACCACCGCGTCGATGGACTCCAGCATATTGAGCACCATGGCCATGCTGTCGGCGGTGAAGTTCAGGCTGGCCACCTCGTCCATGGCCAGCAGCGCGGCGGACACTGCGTCCCGTCCCTGCTGGGAGGTATCGGTGAGCTGGCTCATGACGGCGTTCCAGTCCGGTTCATGGCCGAAGCCCTGTTCATAGCTTGCGGCACTCATGTACACATAGTTATATACATAGTGTTCGCACACGCCGGTGACGGTGAACTGGGCCTGATTGCCGTCCGCATCTTCCAGGGTGACGGTATCCCCCGGCTTGACATCCAGAGTGCTGGCCAGCTTTTCGGTCAGCACGACCCCTTCCTGCCCCAGAGGGGTGGCATCTCCGGTCTGGCGGTTGTGCAGGTCCGCAAAGTCGGCGAAGCGTTCCACATCCTCCGGCACCATATAGTAGTAATCCACCGTGCTGCCGTCCTCCAGCTCCTGTTCCACCTGCTGGGTAAAGACGGTGAGGGAGGATTTGACGGCGTCGTCATGATAGAGGTACTCGTAGGCAGGGCCCTCCCGGGTATACTCGGCGTCGGTGACGGCGGTGAGCAGATCATAGTGGTAGATCTCCCCGAACTGCTTGGTGACGATGCTGTTCAGGGAATCCGAGATGCCGAACCCGGTGACCAGCAAAGCCGTGCAGCCCGCCACCCCGATGACGGTCATCCAGAAGCGCTTTTTGTAGCGCAGCAGGTTGCGGCAGGTGACCTTGTAGGTAAAGGGCAGGCGCCGCCACAGGAAGGTGACCCGCTCCAGCAGGATGCGTTTGCCGGCCTTGGGAGCCCGGGGCCGCATGAGGGCGGCGGGGTACTCGTGCAGGGTGGCGCGGCAGGCCGACCAGGTGGCCGCCATGGCAATGGCAATGAGAGAGCCGCCGGCCAGCAGGCCCACATCCCACCGCCAGGGCGACAGGAAGGCGGGCGCGTAGTACATCATCTGATAGGCGGTCCAGATGACCCGCGGGAAGACGAAGAAGCCCAGCATGAGGCCGAACACCGCACCGGCGGCGGCGGCCGTGAGAGCGTACAGCAGATACTTCTGCATGATGGCGCCGCTGGTGTAACCCAGGGCTTTCATGGTACCAATCTGCAGGCGTTCTTCTTCCACCATGCGGGTCATGGTGGTGGAGACCACCAGTGCCGCTACCAGGAAGAAGAACACCGGGAACACCTTGGCCAGCGCGGCCAGTTTGGTGGAGTTGGAATCAAAGGAGGCGTAGCTGACGTTGCGGCCCCGATCCCAGACGTACCATTCCCCTTCCTCAATGTCATTGAGTTTGGCTTCGGCGTCCTCGATCTCTGCCCGGGCATCGGCCAGTTTCTGGTCCGCCTCCGCCTTGGCGTCGGCGTATTCAATCTCACCGTCCCGCAGCTCCTGGGCTTTTTCAGCAATGGTCTGCCGGGCGTCTTCCAGTTCCTGTTTGGCATCGGCCAGGGTTGCCCGGGCATCCTCGATTTCCTTGCGGGCATCGTCCAGCTCCATCTGCTTATCAAGCAGCAGATCCCAGCCTTCGTCCAGGGTGGTCTTGGCGGAGCGCAGCTGGTTGAGTCCGTCATACAGTTCGGTGCCCTGGGCCTCATACTGGGCCCAGCCCGCATCCAGCTGTGCCTTGCCGTCGATGAGGGTCTGCTCGTTGGCTTCCAGCTGGGAGCGGCCCTCCGCCAGTTGGGCGGCACCGGCATCGTACTGGGCCCAGCCGTCGTCCAGCTGTGCCTTGACGGAGGCCACGTTCTCGTCCGAGATCAGGGCGTAGGCTTCTTCTTCGGTCAGCTGCTGTCCCTGCTGCTGATAGGTCAGGATGAGCAGCTGAATGCCGCTTTCGATTTTTGCCTTGCCGTCAATGAGCTCTTTGGCCCCGTCCACCAGAGACAGCGTTTCCCCGCCGCCCTGGCCAGGGAGGGAAGGATCGGGATTTTCCCGCACCGACCGTTGCTGGGAGTCTGTTTCTGTGGTCTCCGCATCGGCAGAAGCCGGTTCGGGCGCAGGCAGTGACAGAGTGTCCTCCGGCACAGAGGGCACCTGTTCCGCAGGGTCTTCCGCCGCAGCGGAAGGCTCACTTGCGGCCGTGTCCGCTGTTTCCGGTTCGGTGTTCCCGTCGGGCGCCGTTTCCTCCGCCGTGGTCTCCGGGGGATCGGCAGGGGTGTTGTCAACGGATGCGGAGCCTGTTTCCGGCACAGGAATCTCATCGGATGCCGGGGCGGCGGTCCCATCCTGCCCGTCCGTGGTGTCTGCAGCAGGGGCGGACGGTTCTTCCGTCACCACCTGTGCCGGGTCGGGCTGCTCCGGTTCCTCCGTTTCGGGCTCCGGGACAACTTCCCCGCCGGGGTCCACAGGCGGTACCAGGCCTCCGGTGACCTTGTTCACGATGTACAGCAACATCCGGGTGTCATCCGTCGGCCACTGATCCGCCTCCAGCCGGGACAGTTCCTGGAGGATCTCCTCCATCTGGTCGGTGGTGACGGTGATGGTAACGGGATAGGGCAAGGTGGCGGTGTACTGCGCCAGGGCGTAATTCACCCCGTCGGTATACTGCTGCAGACCTCCCTTGTACTCATTCAGCCCCTGATTGAATTCGGCCAGCTGGTCATACTGGGCCTGGGCGGTGTCCAGTTTGGTCTTGTTTTCGGCCAGGGCAGCTTCCCCGGCTTCGATTTTGGCCAGGGCGGCATCATAGGCCGCCTTGCCTTCCTCATACTGGCGCTGGGCTTCCTCCAGCTGCTTTTTGCCTTCGGCCAGGGCGGTTTCCCCGTCCTTGGCCTTCTGCCAGTTTTCCTGCCACTGCGCCTGGCCGCTGATCAGTTCCGCCATGCCGGAGTTCAGGGCTGCTTCGCCGTCCTTGAGCTGCTGTTCGTAATCAGACAGCTCGGCCAGGCCGTCCTGGTAGTCCCGCTCGCCGTCGGCCACTTTCTGTTCGCCGTCGGCCAGGGCCTGACGGCCGTCCTCCAGTTCCTGTGCCGCGTCGGACAGTTCCTCTTCCGCTTCGGCGGCGGACTCATTGTATTCGTCCCAGGCGTCGTCAATCTCCTGCTGGGCGTCGGATTTGACCTCCTGCAGGCGAGCTTCGCACCGGGCACCGGCAATCTCTTCCACCTCGTCGCTGACCGTCTGGACCGCCTTTTCATAGGCATCCCCCATGCTGTTCATGGCAAGGGCTCCGTCCACGGTCAGATAGATTTCGGTATAGCTTTCGTAGGCAAAATCCTGGGGCAGTATGTAAAAGATGGTTTCCACCGCGCCGCTGCCCACGCTGGCGGGTTCCCGTTCAAAGGAGAAGTAGGTGGCGTCATGGACCACACCCACCACCGTGTACTCGGTGGTGGCAAGGGTGTCTTCCAGGTCTTCGTTGTCGTCGGCGGGTACCTCGATGGTATCCCCGATATTGAGTCCCCGGGCCAGGTCCCCTGCCCCGGCTTCCACCACGCACTCGCCGGAAGCCTGGGGCCAGCGGCCCTGTTCCAGCACCAGACGGTTGATGACCGAAGTGCCTTCCGGGTTGCCGTCGGCATCGGTGGGCAGGCTGTGCACCCGGGCCACCGCCTGGTCGGATTCCGGGGTCTTGACCAGCACATCTGCCAACCAGGCCCCCCGGGCATCCTGTACCCCGTCCAGCTGTTCCAGCGCCTGCACATCGGCGTCGGTCAGGCCGAGGGTTCCGATGACACGCAGGTCATACAGGTTGGCATCGTCCAGGTACCGTTCCACCGAATCCCGCATATCGGGCGTGGTGGAAACAAGACCGGCCAGAAAGCCGACCCCCAGGGCCACAATGGAAAAGATGGCCAGAAAGCGGCTGCGCGTGCTGGCCAGCGTGCGGCGTATATTTTTTTGGTAGGTCCTGTTCATTACCACTCGATCCTTTCGACCGGGGTCGGTGTCGGGTTGCACTGCATGTCAATGACACGGCCGCTGTTGATGCGGATGACCCGGTCCGCCATGGCGGCCAAAGCGCTGTTGTGGGTGATGACGATGACGGTACGGCCTTTCTGGCGGCAGGTATCCTGCAGAAGAGCCAGCACCTGTTTGCCGGTTTTGTAGTCCAGGGCACCGGTAGGCTCGTCACAAAGCAGGATCTTGGGATTTTTGGCCAGAGCCCGGGCAATGGACACCCGCTGCTGCTCACCGCCCGAAAGCTGGGCCGGGAAGTTGTTGCGCCGCTGCAAAAGACCCACTTCTTCCAGCACCAGGTCGGCGTCCAGCGGATCGCGGCAGATTTCGGAGGCCAGCTCCACATTTTCCCGGGCGGTCAGGTTCTGCACAAGATTGTAGAACTGAAACACAAACCCCACGTCATAGCGGCGGTACTGGGTCAGGCGTTTCTGGTCAAAGGCGCTGACCTCCTCCCCGTCCAGGAGGATGGTGCCCTCGTCACAGGTATCCATCCCGCCGAGCATGTTGAGCACGGTGGTTTTGCCCGCGCCCGAAGGGCCCAGAATGACGCAGAACTCCCCTTTTTCAATTTCAAATGTCACGTGGTCGGCCGCAGCGATGCGCGTATCGCCCATCTGATAATATTTACAGACGTCTTTGAATTGTACAAACGACTGCTTGGACATGTGCGGCTCCTTTTTCTGTGTTGCATACTGCTTGAACATGTGTTTAGTATAGCACGAAATTGCAAACAAACAATAAACAAAGATTGAAAAAAGCTGGGAATTTGCACAAAAAAGAGGCATTTTGTCCGTTTTTTGCCCCTCTGGGCAGCCGTGGCTTCCGGGTGGAAAAATGCCAAAAACAGCCCCATCTTCCCGCCGGGAGACAGGCATAGAAAAAGTCCGCCTTTCCCACAAGAGGAAAAGCGGACTCAGGAATGATTCAGGTAAAAGGCAGGGCTCAGGATTCTTCCTTGTTGCCCATGAGCCAGGTGACCCAGGCGCCCAGAGCGGCCAGCACCAGACCCACAATGAGTTCAACCACCGAGAAGGCGCTGAACGCGTTGGCCGAGTACAGGATGGCGAAGGGAGAGGAGAGGATCAGGCCGATGATGGCGGCAAAAGTCTGGCTGGGGAAACGCTTGAACAGATACTCAATGATCTTGGCAATGAGGAAGATGCCCAGCACCACACCGATGGCAAAGGGAACCAGCAGCAGGCAGTTGTGCACCACGCCGCCGAAGTCGCCGTCCTTGAGCATGGTCACGGTGCCGGTGACCAGAGAAAGGATGGTGCTGTAATACCCCAGAACCATGAGCACCATGCTGCCGGACACGCCGGGGATGACCATGGTGGCGCTGGCGATCAGGCCCAGCAGGAACAGGATGACGATGGTGGCCGGGTCGATGGTCAGGGTCTTGATGGCACCCTCGGCCCCCTGCACCAGAGGCAGGCCCACGCCGATGGCCAGCAGCACCAGGAAGCTGATGACCTCCCCGGCGCCGATGCGGCCGGAGGGCTTTTTGTCAATATTCTTGCGCAGGTTCATCCACAGGATGGGCAGGCCGCCCAGGATCAGACCCACAAAGGTCAGGCAGGTGGCCAACACAAAATTGTTGAGCAGGTATTCCAGCAGGAAGCCGAAGCCCACAATGCCGATAATCATACCCACGCCCAGAGGGATCAGCAACTGCATGCTCTTTTTGAAGTGCTTGAACAGGCCGGTGACCGCGCTGATCAGCTTGTCGTAAATGCCCATGGACACCGCCATGGTGCCGCCGGAGACGCCGGGAATGACGTTGGCGATACCGATGACGATACCGCGCAGGATATTCAGTACAGCGTTCATTCTATGTGTCCTTTCTGTCAGGAGTTTTTTCACACGGAAACGCCGCGCCGCCCTAAGGCGTACGCAGGCTCACAATGTTTAATAATACCGCATACCGTCTTTGGGCGCAAGGGGGCACGGAAAGTTTTTTCCTGTCCGGCGGTCAGATTTTGTGCTGATGCCGCAGATCGTACCACTCATTGAACGCAAAAAGCGGCAGCCGCCCCAAAAGCAGCTGCCGCCGGAAAGTTTTTTATCGGGAAAGGGTGATGGATGTTGCACTGCCGCCCAACGCCTGCCGCAGTTCTTCGGCGGAAGCATCCTGAATGGTGGCCAAAGGGGTATAAGCCCAGGTGTTGGACCCGTAGAAAAAGACGATGGAGTCCCCCTGGTACAGCATGATATCCCCCGGCCGGGTGGTGATGCGGCTGTCCGCCTGGGGCAAAGCTTCGGGCAGGCTGCCCACCTTTTCAAATCCGCCGTAATTTTCCGCCTGAATGGTGACAGGCCCCTCCGCCAGCAGTTCCAGCAGGGCGTCGGCGGCTTGGGTATCCGCCGGGACGGCGGTCAAGGTGGTATC
>CAUEKL010000018.1 GCA_959018215.1 uncultured Gemmiger sp. | reverse complement strand
GCGAGGATCAGCAGGATGCTCAGGGCGAAGGAGCCGGTCATGAGCAGCAGGTTTTTGCGGGATTCCACCGCATGGTGGATGCCTAAGGCAACTTCCACACGGCGGCCCGTCCGGCGCATAGGCCGCGCGGCGCGGCTGCCCCGGCCATCGTTGCCGCTGACCGCCGCCACCGGGCTGACACCTGCGGCCCGCCGGGCCGGTGCCAGGGAGGAGAGCAGCACGGTGAGTACCCCCACCACCACACCGCAGAGGATGCCCACCGGGCTGACGGCGAAGAGGGGAATTTTGACAAACTCAGACCCGGCGCCAAACCGCAGCAGGGCACAGAGTCCCCAGGTGAGCAGGATGCCCAACCCCACCCCCAGGGGCACGGCGGTCCTGCACCAGTAGAGGGCCTCCCACCGGACCAGGTGCATGATCTGGGCCTTGCTGGCGCCGATACAGCGCAGCATCCCGTAAAATTGGGTGCGCTGGGCGGTCTGGCTGTTCAGGCTGCCCGCAATCATAAAGACCCCCGCCGCCAGCACCAGCACAAAGAGGACGGCGGCCACCAGGTACATTCCCATCACATAGGAATCGCTGCTGAAGCCGGAAAGTCCCAGCAGGGCGGTATTCTCCGAGAGGGTCTCGTCGGTAAGGCCGTACTGCTGCCGCCACCGGTCCAGCACCTTGCGGGCGTTGGCGCCGTCCTGCAGACGCACAAACCAGACCGGGGCCATGGTGTACCCTTGGGCGTCGGCCAGGGTTGCAAAGGCATCCCAGTTGAGGACCGCCCCCACCACGCTGGCGTCGCTGCTGATGGTCACATCGGCGCCGAAGCCGGAAATGGTATAGACGAACGCCCCCGCCGGGGTGTGAAGGGTGACCTGGTCCCCCACCTCTACCGAGAGCATCGCCTTGGCCCGCCGGGAGAGAAGGATTTCGTCCGGGGATTGCGGGAAGTGCCCCTCGGCCAGATCGTCGTAAATCTCGGTCAGGATGGCCTCGTCGCCACCCACCACCACGCAGGGCTTGCCGTCCATGGTGTAGTCCTCCGCCAGGGAGAAGTTCAGCCCGTCGTACCGGGACCACGCTTTCACCTCGGGTTCGGCGGTGACGGCGTCGGCGGTTTCCTCGGGCAGGGATCTGAGCATGGCGTGCCAGTGGCCGTGCTCCTCAATGACGCGGCCTTTCTCCATCCGGATGGCCATATCCGCCATGCTGAAGATAGCCGTCACCAGCAGCACCGCCATAAGGATGCAAAGCACCGTCATCCGGTTCTGGCGGCGGCGCACCCTGGCGGAAAGAGGAATCAGGCCCAGATAGCTCTTCATGCCCGGCACCTCCCGAAATCGGAGACCACCCCGTCGGACACCTGCAGAATCCGGTCGGCGGTCTGGGCGATGGTCCGGCTGTGGGTGATCATGACGATGGTCTGCTCGTAGGTGCGGGATGCCTTTTTCAGCAGGGCGATGACCTCCCCGCTGTTGCGGGTGTCCAGGTTGCCGGTGGGCTCATCGGCCAAAATCAGGGCGGGCCGGGTGATCAGCGCCCGGCCGATGGCCGCCCGCTGCTGCTGCCCGCCCGAAAGCTGACCAGGCAGATGGTGCCGCCGCTGGGTCAGGCCCAGCACCTCCAGCAGCTCTTCCAGGTAGGTACGGTCGGGGGTCTGGTAGTCCAGCAGCACGGGAAACAGGATATTCTGTTCCACCGTCAGCTCGGGAATCAGGTTGAAACTCTGGAACACAAACCCGATGTTCCGCCGCCGGAACACCGTCAGGCTGCGGTCCTTCATGTCGAAAATATCCTTGCCGTCGATGAGGACTTTGCCCCCGGTGGGGGTATCCAGCCCGCCGATGAGGTTGAGCAGCGTGCTCTTGCCCGAGCCGGACTCGCCCACCACCGCCACAAACTCTCCCTTGGGCACCGTGAAGGTGGCCCCACGCAGGGCGTGGACGGCGGCCTCGCCCTGGCCATAGGTCTTGGAAAGGTTCTTTACTTCCAGTAATTGCATTGTGCCAGACACCTCTTTCTTGGAAACTGGGGATAGTGTACCACCCCCAGCTTACAGGCACCCGACGTTTTCCCTACAATTTTGCAGGAATCCAGAACCGCAGGGTAAAGACGGTTCCCCGGCCCAGTTCACTCTCGGCCTGTATTGTGCCGTCGTGGGCCTCCACAATGGCCTTGGCCAGGGGCAGGCCCAACCCTACCCCCTGGTTGTCCCTGGAAAACCGGCTGCGGTAAAACCGCTTGAAGATGTGGGGCAGATCCTCCGGGTGGATGCCGCTGCCGGTGTCCGCCACCGTGATCTGCACCGTGGAGGCAAAGGATTTCCACTGGATGGTTACCGTGTCCCCGGCTTCGGTGTGGTCCAGGGCGTTTTTCACGAGATTGCCTACCGCTTCCAGCATCCAGACCCGGTCGCAGACCAGTGTCACGTCATCCGCCCCCGCCAGTTCCAGTGTCTTGCCCCCCTGCCTGGCCCGGTAGGAAAACTGCCGCCGGACCGCTTCCATCAGCCTGGCCATCGGCTCCTCCGACTTTTCCAGCGGGGTGGTGCCGGCGTCCAGTCTGGCCATTTTCAATAGGTTCTGTACGAGCGCGTCCATCCGGTCCAGCTCCTGCTCGGACCGGAGAGCAAAGTCCCGGATGGCGGGCAGATTTTCTGCTTCCTGCTGGAGCAGTCCGTTATAGATGTTCAGCGCGGCCAGGGGTGTTTTCAGCTGGTGGGAAATGTTGGAGAGGGTGTCCTTTAAAAATACCCGGGCAGCGTTCTCCTGCTGGGCGTGGGCGTTGAGGATGGCCGCCAGAGAGTTCACCTCCTGAAAGAGGCGGTAGAGTTCCCCCTCCTCCTCGCAAGGCAGGCGGGCGTCGGTGTTCCCCGCCAGATACGCCTGCACCTGGGCCACCGCCTCCTCAAGAATCCGCTCCTGGTTCCGGAAATAGAGATAGAGCCCGCCCAGCAGCACAAGCGCCAGGCAGGCCCCTGCCCCTACCACCAGGGCCGCCGCTTGGGGCCGCCCCCAGACCGCGGCCGCCGCAGCGGCCGCCGTAAACAGCACCACTGCCCCGGCTGTGGCCCCGAACAGCCGCCGGGTGTGCCGGTTGGCCAGCATCCGCATGGCATAATTCATGGCGTCACACTCCATTTGTAGCCCATGCCCCGCACCGTCAGAATCTTCTGGGGGTGGGCGGGGTCCTCCTCGATTTTGGTCCGCAGCCGCCGGATGTAGACCGTCAGGGTGCTGCCGTCGATGTACCGCTCCTCACAGTCCCACAGCCGCCCGAGAATCTGGCCGGCGGAAAGTACCTGCCCCGGATTTTCCATGAGAAAACAGAGCAGCTTGTACTCGGTGGCCGTCAGGTCCACGGGGCTGCCGTTCCTCGTCACCGTCTGCTGCAACAGGTCCACCGTGATGCCGCCCGAAACCAGCTGGCGGTCGGTTTGGGGGAACCGGGTGCTGCGCCGCAAAAGGGCATTCACCCGGGAAAAGAACACCGCCAGCTTGAAGGGCTTGGTGATGTAGTCGTCCCCGCCCAGGTCCAGCCCCATGATGACCTCGGTCTCCTCGTCGGCAGCCGTGAGAAAGATCAGCGGCACCTGGGAGGTCTGCCGGATTTTGCGGCAGAGGTCGTACCCCGACCCGTCGGGCAGGGATACGTCGAGGATCACCAGGTCAAAGGCGTCCGCTCGCCAGAGAGATTCCGCCTCGGCTCTGGTAGCGGCCGCCGTCACGGCATAGCCCTGCTTTTCCAGCGCAAAGGTCAGTCCGCTGCGCAGACTGGCATCATCCTCCACAAAGAAAATCCGTTTCATGGCTGCCTCCCTCAGTTGGAATGGTTTTGCTTTATTATACTGTCCGCGGCAGGACAATACAAGAAAAGGCACCGGAAGCGTGGACAGCACGGTTCCGGCGCTGATTGACGATAAACAGGATGCTGGGGGCTGTGCTTTCCCCGGGTCTGCTGTATAATGAAAGCAAAACAGAAATCGCAGGAGGTGACAGCTATGCAGGAAAAGCTCTATGTAACTCCCTGCGGGGAAATTCATTACTGGGTGAATCGTGACTGCGGCCCCGAAGCCATCACCCTGGTCTTTCTGCCGGGGCTGACCGCTGACCACCGGCTGTTTGACAGACAGATTGTCTGTTTCGAAGGGAAATACAATCTGCTGGTATGGGACGCCCCCGGCCATGGCGCTTCCTGGCCCTTCCGGCTGAACTTTTCCCTGATGGACAAGGCAAGATGGCTGGACGAGATTCTCTGCCGGGAAGCTCTGTGCCAGCCGGTGATCGTGGGACAGTCCATGGGCGGCTATGTGGGACAAGCCTATGCGGAATTGTTTCCCCGGAAGCTGAAGGGCTTTGTGGCCATTGATTCAGCCCCTCTGCAGCGAAAGTATGTGACGGGCATCGAACTGTGGCTGCTGAAACGGATGGAGCCGGTCTATCGCCATTACCCGTGGAAGTCCCTGCTGAAAACCGGGTCGAAAGGGGTGGCTACCTCCGCCTATGGACAGGCCCTGATGCACGCCATGATGATGACCTACGACGGCGACCAGGAACGGTACGCCAGACTGTCAGGCCATGGGATGCGGATGCTGGCCGAAGCCATGGAAGCCGACCTTCCCTACAAAATTCCCTGTCCGGCGCTGCTGATCTGCGGAGAAAAAGATCATGCCGGTTCCTGCATCCGGTACAACAAGGCCTGGCACAAAAACACCGGCATCCCGCTGGTGTGGATCCCAGGAGCCAGACACAATGCCAACACCGATGCACCGGAGGAAGTGAATGAGCTGATCGGGAAGTTTGTGGAGAGGTTGTGATGGGAGGCAGCACTTCCGGCGGATCTTTCGCATCCGCCCGGTACCTCCTTCGACGATAGTGAGAATATCCTCTTCCGGAAAATTTCCGGTATCGTATGCGATGCAAAAGGCCAGCTGTGAGGCTGGCCTTTTTTGTATAACGAAAACCACTCGCTAGGCGAGTGGTTCAAAAGAAGACTATAGTCGATACTGCAGAAAGAAAAACTCCCTTTGCTATAATGGAAGTGCGGTCTGCCAACTGCACAAGCCAAGCAAAGGGAGGTCATTCGGAGTGAACGACGTAAATAGTTTATCGCACATAAGCTGGAATTGCAAATATCACATAGTATTTGCGCCGAAATATCGGCGCAAAGTGTTTTATGGGCAGAAGCGTAGAAAAGTGGGAGAAATTCTGCGAACGCTGTGTAACTGGAAGAAAGTGAAAATCATAGAGGCAGAAGTATGCCCAGACCACATACACATGCTCGTAGAGATACCTCCCAAATACTCGGTATCCAGTTTCATGGGATACTTGAAAGGGAAAAGCAGCCTGATGATATACGAGAAGTACCCGGAATTGAAGTATAAATACCGCAACAGAGAGTTCTGGTGCAGAGGGTACTACGTAGACACAGCAGGCAAAAATGCAAAGAAAATAGAAGAATACATACGGCGCCAGCTGGAAGAAGACAAAGTCGGTGAACAGGTAACGATGGGAAACATCTAAAAAGCCCGTTTACGGGCAGCAAGTAACGGTCCTTCGCGGCTGGCAGACCGTACCAACGCGACGTGACGCGTGCGCTAGTATTCCAGGGGTTTACCCGTCTATGAAACCCCCCGGCTTTGCCGGGGGTTATTTATTGTGCCAAGAAATGAGTAGGAACACGGAAAAAGGAAAAACGGCAGGCCTGCAGATATTTACCTGCGGGCCTGCCGTTGGCTGTGTTCAGGCAGGGACCCTTACGCCGGGGGCAGGGGAATCAGCAGATCCAGAACAAAGCGGTGATCTTCGGCCTGGATAGTCATATAGCCGCCGTATTTTTCGGTGATCATGCGGATGCTTTTTACGCCGAAGCCGTGATACTGCCGGTCCTCTTTGGTCGTGACAGGCAGCCCTTCCTGAAAGGTCAGCGTACCCGCAAAGGCGTTTTCACAGTGGACCGACAGCATGCCGGCCTGACGGCGGACCTTCATGCGGATGATGCGCGGCGTTCCGGCAGGAAGCTGCCGCACTGCCGTGATGGCATTGTCCAGCATGTTGCCGAACAGCGCGTAAATGTCGGAAGGGGAAAGGTGATCCAGCGCAGCACCGTCCACCATGCAGTCCAGCTGGATGCCGGTGCGCTCACACAGCAGGCTTTTCTCGGTCAGGATCACATCGGCGGCTTCATTGCCGGTCTTGACGGTGGCACCGTAGACATTGATAGACTCGTTGAGCTCGGCAATCTCCTTCGGGCTGATGCGGGACCCCAGCCGGGACAGCTGGTGCTTCAGATCATGGCATTTGATGTTGATGAGGTCGATGGTCTCCTTGGAGGTTTCCATCTGCTGCTTCTGCTGGTGCAGCACATGCTTGAGGATATCGTTATCGTTTTCCAGGCGGCCGCGCTGGCACAGCTCAAACATCAAAGCCAGCAGAAAGATGCAGCAGATCAGGTCAAAGGCTTCAAACACCAGCCGCAGCTGCAGCGGCACCGCCACGCCGTACTCCAGAAACAGATTCTGGAACAGATTGGTGAAGAGCAGCATCCCCGCCAGCAGCAGCACAACGGTGGCCCAGGTAAGATGGCGGGTCTCACAGCTGCGCAGGGCGCGCACCAGGGTGACAGCCAGCAGCAGGTCGCACAGAACGCTCCCCGGGGCGTAGACAGCCCAGGAAGGCAGTTCCGGAACGGCCGAAACCGCCAGCGCGGCCGCCGCACTGGACACTTTGAAGGCAAAGTGCTGTGCCACACAGGCGCCGGTCATGATGAAAACCGCCTGCCGGGGATTGAGGCGGTAGCAGAAATACAGGACTCCGATGCCGGCGGCACAGAACAGAGTGTAGCGAATGGTCTCGGCCCAGCCGTTATCGGGCAGCGGCAGCCAGCTCCAAACCAGGGAAAGAAGGAACAGAAACGCCAGGCTGGCGGCAGCACGCAGCCCGAAGCGGGCCCGGCAATCCTGCTGCCAGCAGAAAATCACCATGCTTGCCAGCAGTTCCAGCACCAGACCATGGGTGGTAAACAGTGCGATCATTCCTATCACCTTTTTCCGATCATTTGAGCCAGATCCGTCATGAAGGCAGTCTTACGAAGCCGGCTGATCTGCAGGATCTCGCCATTGTCCAGGTGCAGGTCATACCCGTATACATTGCCGATGTGGCGGGAATTGACCAGGTAACATTTGCTGCACCGCAAAAATCCTTTGCCCTTCAGGGAGCTCTCCAGCTCGGTTAGAGAGCCGCTGCCGTGTAAAACATTGGTACCGGTGTGGTAACTCAGTGTGTGGCTCTGCACTTCAATATACAGGATCTCCCGCAGAAGAACCCGCCGCGCCCCGCCATGGGAGGTGATAAGCAGGAATTCTCCGGAATCCCGCAGCCGCGCCAAAGCACGGTCCATTTTGACAGCCAGAAAGTCCCCGGCAAGGGGCTTGAGCAGATAGTCCATGGCGTTGACCTCATACCCGCCGATGGCGTACTGTGCCATCCGGGTGACAAAAATCAGGATGACCTCCTGATCCATCTCCCGCAGGCGGTGGGCCGCTGCCATGCCGTCCATGTCCGGCAGGTCGATATCCATGAAGATGATGTCGTAATTTTCCCGGTAGGATGACAGAAACTGCACCGGAGACGGAAACACGTCCAGGGTGAAAGATTCCCCGGCAACGGCAAAATAGTCCGTCAGCAGCTGCCTGAGGCGGTCGGCCTCCTGGGCGGTATCTTCAACGGCGGCAATGCGGACCATGGTCTTTCTCCCTCTCTCGCTTTTTTACAAAATCAGTATATCAGCGTCATTTTTGAAAGTCAATTTTCCTGCAGCGTCCGGTCTATGGCTGTACAGGCGGGCCGGAAAAGGGAAAATCTGCATTTCAGGAGTTCAAATCGACAGTTTGCGCAATACCTATTGAAAATACCGACCAAAAAATATAAAGTGCGTGTAAAGAATATGTGACGATCCACAAAATACCGGACCGGATGCCGGTCGCCAAGCCCCCAAAAAAGGGGCTGCCGCAGCTGCTGCGGTCTGTAGCTCCCCCGGCACCGGCTTTCACATAACAAGTTCCCGCCGGACGTTCCAAGGGAGGTGATCTGTTTCCGTGCCGGGCCTTTTCCGGTCAGCGGGGCTTGCGCGCAAGGACTGAGATCCTATACAATTTTTAAGCAGGAGGAAAACACTATGAGAAACAACGTGCGGATGGCACGTGGCCTGGCCGGAATTTTCTCCGCCTTACTGGTCGTCTCCATTGGGGCGGAGGGCATTCTGGATTCTTACCGTACATCCATTGATTTTCAGCTCGGTACCAGGAGCACAAGGGTCGTTACCGACAATGCCGGTGATGACCTCTACACCTATACTTCGGATTTTTCCACCACCGATGAGTTGGTGGCGTACCACAAAGATCTGGCAGAACGGGTGGAGGAGGAAGCCACCGTCCTTTTGCGCAACGAAAACAATGCGCTGCCGCTGGCTTCCGACGAAAAAGTCACGCTGTTAGGGATGCGGATGAACTACCCGCAGTACGGCGGACAGATCAGTTCTTCCCCCAAAGCGTCCCAGAACGTCAGCCCCTACACGGCCTTCGAGGAAAGAGGGTTCCAGATCAACCCTGTCCTGCAGTCTGTGTATGAGGAGCTTGCCGGCCTCAACACCCTGGGCCGCACCGGCGGGTTCGGCGCCCCGCTGACGGATTATCAGCCCGGCCAGTTTGCCAACTCCTTCGGCGTGGGCAACACCACCAGCACGCTGGAGATCGGGGAATGCGATCCCGATGCATACGCCACCCTTACCACTACCTACTCCGACAGCGAGATCAAAAACAGCTACGCGGAGTATAATACCGCCATCGTCATGCTGGGTCGGCCCACCAGCGAGGCTGCTGACTTTTTCCCGGGGAGTGCCGGACAGACCAACCCGGATGAATTTGACGCCGGGACAGATATCCTCGGCCTTTCCAAGAATGAAAAGAAGCTGCTGGAATACGCTACCAACAATTTTGGCAAAGTTATCGTGTTGATCAACTCCGGCAACGCGATGGACGTCCCGGAGCTGAAGAGCTATGACCTGGACGCGGTCCTGTGGATCGGGGAACCCGGCAACTACGGCTTCTACGGTGTGGCGGATGTGCTGAACGGCACAGTGAGCCCTTCCGGCCATTTGCCGGACACCTTCGCCACAAAAGCAAGCCTTTCCCCTGCGATGCAGAATTTTGGCGTGTTTACCTTCGCTAACCAGAGTGAAAATTTTTCGGATGACCGCAACGGCTGGTACCTGGCGGAGCTGGAAAACATCTACATCGGTTACTACTATTATGAGACCCGCTACTTTGATTCCATTGTGCGCCCGGAATCCAACGCCGCCGTTGGCTCCGCCGCCAGCAGCACCAACGGGACGACCTGGGAGTATGCGAATGAAGTCGTTTACCCCTTCGGTTACGGCCTCTCCTACACCACCTTCGCCGAGGAGATCACCGGCCTGCAGTGCGACTTTGATGACCTGTCGTTGACCGCGCAGGTAAAAGTCACCAACACCGGGGCGCGTCCCGGCAAACACGCCGTGCAGCTGTATGCCTCGGCACCGTACAGTCCCGGTGGGCTGGAAAAGAGCGCCATTCAGCTGATCGGCTATGAGAAGACTGATACACTGGAACCCGGTGCTTCGCAGGAAGTCACCATCTCGGTCGATCTCCAGTACCTGGCCTCCTACGATGAAAACTACGCCCATGATGGTGTGACGGGCGCTTATGTGCTGGATGCAGGGGATTACTACTTCGCCACCGGCAACGGTGCGCACGAAGCCGTCGACAATGTACTGACCGCTATGGGACATCTGACCACCGGCAACGCGCAGCTTGTCAAGGCCGTCCATCTGGACGCCCAGAAGGCGCTGACCCATTCCAAGAACGGCACGCTGATCCAGAACCAGCTCCAGGACGCCGACTTGAAAAACAACGGCGTAGACGTTACCTACCTCTCTCGCAGCGATTGGAGCGGCACCTTCCCCAAACCGCTGACCGATGTGTCGATCACCGAAGAGATGACTGGCTTCCAGAACGTACTGTATACGGTAGCTTCCGGCGAAAGCTCGGATATCCTCTGGAACCAGAACTACGGCATCGGCTTTGCGGCGCTGAAGCCGGCCGCCGGGGAGAGCATCGACTATGACGACCCGCGGCTGCTTCAGCTGATCGAACAGATGAACCTGTCGGAAGTGCTGCTGAATATCCGCGTCGGCCAGTCCGGCTGGGGCGAAATGGTCTCCATCGACCAGCCGATCGCCTATGCCGGCGGCGGCCCGATGGGCTTCAGCGAACAGTCCCTGGGGGAGAAGGCGGACCGTGACGGCCTCTATGCAATCCGGGAGGACGACCCCAACTACGGATACTATCTGAACACCCTTCCCACTGGTGTGACCATCGCCGCGACCTTCAGCCGTGAGATCGCCTATGAGGTCGGCACGATGCTGGGCAACGACTCGATTTGGAACGGCGTGGTGTCCACCTGGTCGCCGGGTGCCAACCAGCACCGCACCCCGTATAACGGGCGGAACCACGAATATTTCTCGGAAGACCCTATGTTGACCGCCTACATGGCCAACGACTGGTGCGCCGGGGGCAAAGCCTACGGCCTGATCCTGTGTCCCAAGCACTTTGCCTTCAACGACCAGGAGACCAACCGTTCCGGCGTAGCTGCCTTTGTCACCGAACAGCGCGCGCGGGAAGGCGAGCTGCGCGGCTTCCAGATGTGCTTTGAGGAAGGCAATGCCCTGGGAACGATGACGACCTTCAACCGTGTGGGCTCCACCTATGGCAGCGCCCACGTGGGAATGATGAAGAATATCCTGCGTGGTGAATGGGGCTTCAAGGGCATCGCCATCACCGATATGGTGAACGGGCCGGTCTATATGAATGTGATCTCGGCCCTTATGGCAGGGACCGATACGATGGACAGCGGCAGCGACACCAATATGAGTTACCCCGGCTGGTCTGACCTGACGCCAGAAAAAGTAGCCGGAGACGCAGCCCTGGCTCAGGCTGTACAGGATGCCGCCCATCATGTGGAGTACGCGCTGCTGAACTCCAACTTTATGAATGGATACAACGAGACCACACACTTTGTCCGCGCGTATCCCTGGTATGAGAAGATCGCCCTCGTCTCCATCGCTGCCACCGGCGTATTGACGCTGCTCTGTGCGGCTCTGTATATCCGGGCCCGCGTTTCGGGCGGGAAGAAGGAGGAAAAGTAATGGCTACAAACGGACTTGCAAGGGCAAAACTGTCTGCTGGATTTTATTTGTTTGCCGTCTCGGCGGTCCTTTCCGTGGTAGGCTCTGCTCTGTTTTTACGCGCTGTAACGCTTTCCCAAGGGAAATTTTACAGCAAATGGAATTTTCTTGTGATCGCGTTGGTCATCCTGTCGGTCATTGGCGGCGCCGCCGCAACGATCATCGCCGCACGCTCCCGTGCCCCCCGGCCCTCTATTGTGCGGGATATTCTTTCCTGGTGCTCCACCCTGTGCCTCACATCCGCCATCGTATTCATCCTGTCTGACACGGCGGAGGAGATCGGCGTATTCTATTTTTCCTCGCTGGATTCCTCCAACCAGGCCGTCATTGCGGCGATGAACGTTTTTGTCCCCGCCATGGGCCTGATCGTGGCAGCCCTTGTCCTATCTATGGCAGGCCTGTTCTTCCGCCTGACCCAAAGCGAGGAATAAAGCCGGACCATGCATAGGGTCTGCAGGGACCCTGTAAGGAACAATCGGAGATGTAAACGATGAGAAAGATAAAACTGACGAAGAAGATCATCTTGGCCATTGCCGCCGCCATGGTCCTGGCTGTTCTGGCCGGGCTTGCCGTGTATGGCGCTACCGACTATGGCGGGCCGTTTCGGTACCTGTCCATTGTCCGGCTGCAGCTGCAAAATTCCCCCGAAAAGCATCAAAACGGGATCGTTTTTTACGGTGCTTCCAATTTCCGCCTCTGGCACAACATGAAGGAGGATATGGCGTCCCGCGGCTACCCCGAAACCGTCAACAATGGATTTGGCGGCTGTTCCGACCAGGACCTGATCGAGTACGCGCCCAAACTGCTCTTTCCTTATCATCCGGCCGTGGTTTTTATCCAAACCGGCTCCAACGACTATGCATTGAGCGGCCTGGATGTGGAAGAGGTCAAGGCAAACAAACAGAAAATGTATGCCTACTTTGCCGAGAATCTTCCCGATACCAAGTTTATCATCATGTCCGGTCTGCCTCTCCCCGGCCGGGCCGAATACTGGGATGATATCCAGGCGGTCAACCAGGTCATCCGGGAATATTGCAGCGAACATGAAAATTTCTACTATATTGATTCCGACCCGGTGATGCTGAATACGGACGGCAGTTTCAAACCGGAGTATTTCATCCGCGACCAAATCCACCTGAACCAGCAGGGGCATGATGCATGGACCGAACTCATGGTTGATATGCTGCATCAGATCGGATATTACCAGGAGTAACCTCCCAGAGAACACCGGCGTTTTCTCCTTTCCGCAAGGGGCGCATTGCAGGGACCGGCCTCTGCCGTGCGCCCTTTCTCTAAGATGCAGGGCCCGCCGCCTTTGAGGATGGCTGCCTGGTCATCCGCTGGACCTGGAGCTGGGCCCCGCCAGGACACAACACTGACGCGCCGCGCGCGCGATGCATTGCAAGGAGTACAATACACGATGAGACCAATCCCGTTCAATGACGGCTGGACCTGCCGGCACCTGGAGGACAAGGGCCCCGGCAAGCCGGTACAGCTTCCCCATGATGCCATGCGGGAGGAAGCCCGCAGTCCTCTGGCGGCCGGGGGAATCAACACCGGCTGGTATGAGGGGTACGATTACTGCTACCAGAAACGCTTCACCCCGCCGGACAGCCTGCGCGGCCAATGCGCTATGCTGGAATTTGAGGGCGTCTACCGGGAAGCGGAGGTATGGCTCAACGGGGAACAGCTGGTCTACCGCCCCTACGGCTACACCAACTTTTATGTGGACCTGAGCGATAAGCTGGTTTTCGGCGGGGAGAATGACCTGCGGGTCATCGCCCGCAACGCCGACCAGCCCAACAGCCGGTGGTATTCCGGCGCCGGCATCTACCGCCCTGTAACACTGTGGACCGCCGGCAGGGAACACATCTGCCTCAACGGGGTGCGCATTCGCACCCTTTCCCTGGACCCGGCCACCGTGTCGGTCCGGGTGCGCACCACTGGAACCGGCCCGGTACAGGTTTCCCTGTGGGATGGGGATACCCTTATGGCCCGGGATACCCAGGACAGCCAGGGCAACACCACCTTCACCCTGACGCTTCCGGAAGCGGAACCCTGGAGCCCGGAACATCCCCACCTGTACACTTGCCAGGTGTGCTACGCCCACGACATGACCGCCGAGACCTTCGGCGTCCGGACCCTTTCCTGGGGCAAGGAGGGCCTGCTGCTCAACGGACAGCGCCGGGTGCTGCGGGGTGCCTGCATCCACCACGACAACGGCCTGCTGGGGGCTGTCTGCGATCCCGACGCGGTGGCCCGCAAGGTCCGTCTGCTGAAGCAGGTGGGTTACGATGCCATCCGCAGTGCGCACAATCCCTGCTCCAAGACCATGCTGCGAGAATGTGACCGCCAGGGCATGCTGATGATGGATGAATACATCGATCACTGGTACATCCACAAAACAGAACACGACTATGTGGAGCATTTTGCGGACTGGTGGCGGCAGGACCTGAGCGATATGGTGGACAAGGATTACAATCACCCTTCGGTGGTCCTCTATTCCACCGGCAACGAGGTCAGCGAGACCGCTCAGGAAAAGGGAATCGCCCTGACCCGGGAGTTGACAGATTACCTGCACAATCTGGATGACAGCCGTCCGGTGACCTGCGGTGTTAACATCTTTTTCAACTTCCTCAGCTCGGTGGGCTTTGGCGTTTACAGTGATGAAAAGGCCCGCAAGGAGGCCAAGCGGGCTGAAAAGCTGAAACGGCAGGGCAAAAACGCCAAGAAAAAGGCGGTGGGCAGCCAGTTCTTCAACAATTTGGCGGGTCTGCTGGGGGCTGAGTTCATGAAGCGGGGGGCCACCCTCCACGGCTGCGATATCAAGACCAGGGACGCCTTTGCCAATATGGACATCGCCGGGTACAACTACGGCATCTACCGCTATCCTCACGACCTGGAAAAATATCCCGACCGGCTGATCCTGGGCAGTGAGACCTTTTGCAATGACGCCTACCGGTTTTACGAGGCCGCCAAACGTGAATCCCGCCTGATTGGGGACTTTGTCTGGGCCGGTATGGACTATCTGGGCGAAGTGATGGTAGGTTCCTGGGAGTATAAGGACTACGCCAAGACCTTCGATGGCGGTCCGGGCTGGGTCTCGGCCGGGTCCGGACGCCTCGACCTGACCGGCAAGCCGCTGTGCGAGGCCCGCTACACGACGGTGGCAATGGGGCTGGCCCTGGGTCCATGCATCGGTGTGCGGCCGGTGAACCACACTGGCGAACGGCACAGCCCCTCGGCCTGGAAGATGACCAATGCCCTCGAGAGCTGGAGCTGGCACGGTTGTTACGGTACCAAAGCCGACGTGGAGGTCTACGCCCGGGCGGCCCGGGTGGAGCTGCGGCTCAACGGCAAGACGGTGGGCAGCAAGGCGCTGAAAAACGACTGTCTGGTCAAATTCCGCTGCACCTACCAGGACGGAACACTGGAGGCGGTGGCCTACGACGAGGACGGACGGGAAATCGGCCGGAACAGTCTGCAGACGGCAGGCCCCGAAACTCGCCTGACCCTTGAACCGGAACAGGATACCGTGGCACCGGGACATTTGTGCTATGTGCGGCTGCGCTGGACCGATGAACAGGGCATTACCAAACCGCTGGTGCGGGATTCGATCCACCTGTCTGCCGAGGGCGGCGAGCTGCTGGCCCTGGGCAACGGCTGCCCCTACAATGAGCGGGGCTATCTGACGGACGAGACCGAACCCTACTACGGCGAGGCATTGGCCATTCTGCGCGCCGGCCCCGGTGGTGCCCTAAACATCCGGGCCGAAGGCGGCGGCTACCGTGCGGACGTGTCTGTCGCCATCCGGCAGCCCGGAAAGGAGGTATTATGAAAGAAACCTGTATCCGTCTGTGGACGGGCTTCTCTGCCAGACACAAGACCATCGCCCAGTTCCTCAAATTCTATGCGTTCTCGGTGCTGGTCACAGTGTTTCAGTATCTGGTGCTCACCTTCCTGCCGGGGCTGTTCTATCGGTTCACCGACTGGTGCAGCATCCCCTGCCAGCTGATCCACCTGCAGCTGGGTCAGGTGGATACTTATGTGTTCAACTACTCGGTCACTGGCGATGAGACCGGCGGTATGGGCTACTTTGCAGCCTTTGCCATCACCCTGTTTCTGGCCCAGTGCATCAATTTCCCCATGCAGCGCAACGTCACCTTTCGCTCCAAGGGAAATATTGCCTATCAGATTCTCTGGTATGCGGTTGCCTTTGTGCTCATTACCATTGCATGCAGCTTCCTGATGGGACTATATGTGCCCCTCTGTCGGCAGTTCTTGCCGGCGGCGGTGTACAACATCCTCATCACCGTAATCAATGGTGGTGTGCAGATGGTGATCTATTTCCCCATTTACAAGATCATTTTCCCTGAGCAGAAGGCCCCGGCCTGAGGGCCGCATGCCTCTTGGAAAAAACGTACAGAAGCGTTCCAAAGTCCTCTTGGCGGGCTTCTGCGACCTGCGTATCAAACAAAAGAGCGGTATCTATATGGATACTGCTCTTTTGCTTTTGGCGCCGAATAGGCAGGATAAAAGATAGCGTATAATCGAGTTTGCAAAGGCAAATAAACAAGCCGTTTTGCCCCTCCTGATAGAGTGTCTTGAAGCGTGTCATTGGGGATTAGGCAGGCAGTGCGGCTGATATGCTCCCTTTATGAGAGACAGTGAAAAAACAAACTGTCATCATAAAGGGAGCAATTTATATGTCACAAAAAAGTAAGCTAAGCGCAGAAGAGAAAGTCGAAATTATCAGGAAATACCAGCAAGGGAAAATAAGCTTAGCCCAAGCGGCTCGGGATGCAGGAGTTGGGGCAACGACAATCTATAGATGGAGCGCAAGGTATGAAACAGAAGGAGTGGATGGACTTTTGCCATATAAGCAGAACAGAGTCTATTCACCGGAATTAAAATTGAAGGCTGTACAGGAATATCTGTCTGGAGCAGGCTCTCTCAGAGAAATCAGCAAAAAATATAAGCTGCGAAACGATTGTCAGCTCAGTAGCTGGGTAAAGTTGTATAATGCTCATGGAGATTTCAACTCCGTAAAGTTTTCTGGAGGAGGAAGTTACATGAAGCAGGGCCGAGAAACCACATTTGAGGAACGAGTTCAAATCGCCAGAGAATGTATCGCCGGTGGAAAGAACTACGGAGAAGTAACCTTAAAACACCAGGTAAGCTACCAGCAAGTCCGTACTTGGACGCTTCGTTTTGAACAGATGGGAGAAGCAGGATTACAAGACCGGCGTGGTCAGCGTAAGAAAGATCAAACGCCCCGTAGCGAACTGGAACGGGCGCAAATCGAGATAGAGCAACTCAAGCACAAACTGTATCTGGCGGAAATGGAGAATGGTTCTCCAAAAGCTCCTGTGTCAATTAGGGATGACCTACGCCGTATAAGCGCCCCCAAAAGGGTTCACTCTCCCGGATTTTGCAAATCCTCCAGATATTGCTCCGCCAGTGCCTCCTGGTATCCGGCGCGCCTTTCCGCCAGGACAGCCTGGGCGGTGGGACGCAAGGCCGGACAGGCGATCTGTTCCAGCTGGCGCAGGCGGCCTTCCCCCTCGATCTTCTTTTCCGAGATGGCCCGCCGGTAGTCCTGCGGTTCCATGTGCCAGAAATGTACCCGTTCCCCGTATTCCTGCCACAGCCGGTCGGCGATGGAAAGGCCTTCCGGGTCAAAGTCTCCGGCATAATACAACCGGCAATCGGTTTGTGCCAGCAGGTCCAGCAGCTGCCAGGAAGCCTCTTTCAGCTGGCCGGAGGTGCAGACCAGCGGGTGATGCAGCCGGCTTTGCCGGCACAGGGAGGAGAACAGCATCTGGTTTTCCAGCAGATACACCCGGCCGGTGGGGCTGGACGCCCCCTTTACCTCCGCCAGCTGGGAGGAAGTGAGCAGGCAGAATTTGCCCGCCTGCCGCAATTGTGCCCAGGCCGGATGCTCCCGGCCATCGGCCCCTGTCAGGATCAGGCCGCGCTGTACGGTAAAATCCGAAATATCGTCCTGCATCAGTCCGCAGCGGCGCAGCAGCGCCAGGCGCTGGCGGGCACGGGTGGGCAGCGGCACCTCCTGCCAGAAGGCCAGCGCGTGGAGCAGCAGGCTGCCCGCCGGATTTTTCCCGTCCATAGCGTGGGGGTCGGTGGAGACGGCATAACTGCACAGGGCCAGCTCCTCCGGCTCGTCGTGTTGCTGCCGACGGTCCAGCGTGCAGCAGACCCAGTGCAGCCACCGGGCGGCCTCGGGCTGCCCGATGCGGTCTTGCAGAACCCCGAAGCCATGGCTTTTCTCTTTTTCCATCGCCTGCAGCCAGCTGCGCGCCGCCTCACCGTGGGGCAAAGCCGCCTCCCTGGCAAAAAAGCGGTGCACGTCCTGCTGACGGTCGGCCTTCTGCTGGGCGTGGGAGAGCAGCGGAACTCCGTCCAGCTGCCGCCAGAATTCCGCCAGGTCAGTCACCGCAAAGCGGCTTTCCTGCAGGGCTTTTTCAAAGTCCGACACTTTGTAGCGCAGCCGGGGCGGCACGAAATGGCGGCCCAGAAGTCCTTCGGCGGCACGGCATTCCTCCGGGGTGGCATCCTGCAGCCGGATCACACCGTTGGCATAGCCGGCCAGGCATTTTTTGCGCAGCTGGGCCAGCTGCCGCTGCCAACCGGGTGCGGAAGCAAAATAGTCCCGCAGGGATGATTCTTTCATGATTCCTCCAGTCTTCGGACATGACCGTCCCAATGATAGCGCAGTACCGTGACGATCCGGGCATTCTGGGGGCGCCACAGCTCTGCAATATTCAGCGAGGATACCGCGGGATAGCATCCCCACAGTGCCTGGGAGTTCATGATATAGTCAAACCCAAGCTCATGGACCAGGGCAAACATGCTCTCGATGTTGGTCTCGTCCACGCCGGCAAAGGCCTCGTCCAGTGCCATCAGCCGCGGGGCTTCTTTTCCCGCTGCTATGTACTGGGCGGCCAGCGCCGCAAACAGCGGCACATACATGGCCATGGCTTTTTCACCGCCGCTGAAGCTGTTGAAGGCGGAATCGGTCAGTTCCTTTTTGGTCTGCTTTTCCGCACCGCCTTTCTGATAGAAAAGGCGGAAGGTGAACCAGTTCCGGAAATCCAGGGCCTCCCGCATCAGTTCCGAGTAGGTGGCCGGGGTAGCCTCCATCTGGGAATGTTCCCGCGCCCGGTTGATTTTGGCGCGGAAATGATCGGTGATCTTCTGCCGGTCCGCATCCCCCATCAATGCCGGGTCCTTGCGCAGCAGCTTGAGCAGTTCCCCCGTGTCCAGCTCCTTTTGCTGGTCGGCGGGCTTTCCCTTCCACACAAGGCTGAACCGCAATCCCATGGAGGTATTCAGCTGTTCCATGATGCCGCTCATCCGCTGGGTCCACTCCTGGCTGCTGTTGATGCGGTGGCTCAGCTTGGTGATGAT